>DATCOK010000555.1:0-3773 GCA_036564765.1 Candidatus Acidiferrum sp.
CGGTCTTGTCGGCGGTATTTTTGGATTGAAAGTGTGGTACGGCACCCCCCAGGGCAAATTCATCCTGGACACTATCGTCCTGAAGCTGCCAGTTCTGGGCATTCTGATGAGAAAGATTGCCGTGGCGCGCTTCACCCGCACCCTCGGCACCCTGATCTCCTCCGGCGTCCCTATTCTTGAGGGGTTGGATATCACCGCCAAAACCTCCGGCAACGCCGTGGTCGAGCGCGCGTTGTTCAAGGTTCGCAAAGCTCTGGAAGAAGGCAAATCACTCACGGAACCGCTGAAGGAATCGGAAGTGTTTCCCGGCATGGTCACGCAGATGATCGCAGTGGGTGAACAGACCGGTGCGATGGACGCCATGCTCCAGAAAATCGCGGACTTCTACGAAGAAGAAGTCGACGCCGCCGTCAAGGATTTGCTGACCGCTCTGGAACCGATCATGATCGTATTTCTCGGTGTGGTGGTGGGCGGCGTGGTTATCTCCATGTACTTGCCGCTGTTCTCGCTGATCGGCAAACTTTCCGAAGCGCACTGAGGCGAAACCTCCCGTGCGTAGCGCTTATTGAACCAGCCGGGCTGCTGCGAATTGCAGCCCGGTTTTCTCTTTTATATTTGGGACCAGGGCCGTGGGGGCTCGGAAAATAATGCAACAAACTCCCAGCATGCGCGAGTGGTTGGAGTGGCTGACCCGCGTTCGTCTGCTGATGATTACGCTGATTCTGGCCGTCGGCGTGGTGTGGCCGCAGTATGTTCCCGCGTCTCCCGCCAGCCGTTTCTTTCTCCCGCTGATTATTTTCTGGATTACCTTGGGCATTCTTCATCTGATTTTGCTTCGCTGGCTTCCAGAGGCCCCTTGGCACGGCGGCCTGCAAGTCACCTGCGACGTCATCCTCATCTCGCTACTCATCTACGCGACCGGCCTGCAGGAAAGCTATTTCATCTCCTTGTATTTGCTGGTCATCATTGTGGCTAGCATTTTGTTTTCGCGCACCATGGCGTTTGTGACGGCGTTCTGCTGCGTGCTGGCCATGGGCACCTTGGCGGCGCTGGCCTTTAGCGGAAAAATTACGCGCACTTACGTTGGAGTCGCTACCGCGGACGGCCTCGGTACCTGGTTTCTCAGCAACCTGTTCGGTTTTCTGGCGGTCGCGTACCTGGCCAGCTTCCTGGCGCAGTCGTTGCGGCGCAAAGGCGCGGAACTCGATGAGAAACGCGAAGAGCTGCTGGACCTGCAGGACTTCACCGAAGATATCGTGCACTCCATGCGCGGCGGCTTGCTGACCACCGACCTGGATGGCCGCATCCTGCTGCTGAATCGCACCGGGGAAGAAATTCTGGGGCACCGTTTCGCGAATTTGCGCGGAACGAAATTGCAGGACCTGAATGGCGACTTCTGGCTTCCGGGAGAACCGGGCCACGAGCAGGTTTCCCGGCGCAAGGAAATTGATTTTGTGACGCCCGAGGGCAGCCAGCGTTTTCTCGGCATCAGCGTCTCTCCGTTACGGTCGCGGGACACGCGCCGCAGCGGCTACGTTTTCAATTTTCAGGATCTTACTGAATTGCGGCGGCTGGAGCAGGAAGTAGCCACCAAGGAGCGTATGGCCGCGCTCGGGCGGCTCTCCGCGGCGATCGCCCACGAAATCCGGCAACCGCTGACCGCCATGGCCGGCGCGGTCAAAGAACTCGGCCGCCTCGTGCCGCTGGAAGAGGACGAAAAGCACTTAGTGAATATTGTCAGCAGGGAATCCGAGCGCCTCAACCTGATCATCACCGACTTTTTAAAATATTCCCGCGAGAAGACCTACGAGTTTCAGGACGCCGATGTGCGCTGGCTGCTCGACGAGACCTTGACACTGCTTGAAAAAAAGCCGGAGTTGAGCTCCAACTATCGCATCGTGCGTTCCTTCAACGGGCATCAGGTTCGCGCCCGCGTGGACGCCAGCAAAATGAAGCAGGTGTTCTGGAATCTTTGCGACAACGCCTTGCGCGCCATGCCCGAAGGCGGCACGCTGACGGTGCGTCTGGAGCAAAAGCCCTTCTGGCTGCGCATCGCTTTTTCGGACACCGGCGTGGGACTGGACGCCAAGCAGCGCGCGAAAATTTTCGAACCGCTGCAATCGGAGTTCGAAGGCGGCACCGGCCTGGGCTTGGCAATCGTTTATCAGATCGTACAGGCCCACAGCGGGCGCATTACGGTGCTGTCGGAAAAGAATCGCGGCGCCGAGTTTGTTGTGGAACTTCCCCGGGCATGAAAACTCGCAGCGTGGTACGAACGTCCAATCAGGACGCCGTACCACCTGTGGTAACACCAACGTTCGCGTGAGGGAAAATGCAAGGCGCTAAATCAGCCGCTCGAGAAGTCGCTCGCGAAATGCCCCACGTGCTCGTGGTGGACGACGAAAAATCCATCTGTGAACTACTGGAAATCACCTTCCGTAAGGAAGGCTACCGCATTGAGGTCGCCAACAGCGTGGAGACCGCCAGGCGCAAACTGGAATCGCAGATTTTCGACATCATCATCTCCGACGTGCGTATGCCCGGCGAAGGCGGCGTCGATCTTCTCAAGTTCTCGAAGGAGATCGCGCCGGATTGTTTCTTTCTGCTCATGACCGGCGTCCCCACGCTGGAAACTGCCATCGCTGCCATCAATAGCGGCGCGGATCGCTATGTGGTCAAGGACCACGACCTCGTCGAGCAACTTCGACGCGCGGTCCACGAGGTTTCCGAGAGCCTGCGCTGGAAAAAAGAGGCTGGTTACCTGCGCCGCGAACTGCGACGGCTCACCGGGCTCGACAACATCATCGGACAAAGTCCCAAGATGCGGTCCATTTTCGAGTTGATCCAGACGGTAGCACCGCAATCGAGCCGCGTGCTGATTACCGGCGAGAGCGGTACCGGTAAGGAACTCGTCGCGCGGGCCATCCACGAAAATAGCGCGCGCGCCCAGGCGCCCTTCATCACCATTAACTGCGGGGCGTTTCCGGAAACGCTGCTAGAATCGGAACTCTTCGGCTACATGAAAGGCGCTTTCACCGGCGCAAATGACAATCGCCACGGCCTGTTTCAGGCGGCTCACGGCGGCACGCTCTTCATGGACGAGATCGGCAACATGAGTCTCACCATGCAGGTGAAGCTCTACCGCGTTTTGCAGGAAGGCAAAGTCCGCCCCATCGGCAGTACCGACGAGCGCGATGTGGACGTGCGCATTATCGCGGCTACCAACAAGGATTTTGAAAAAGAGATCGCGGAGGGGCGTTTCCGCGAAGACCTCTACTACCGCCTTAGCGTAATTCCAGTGCATCTCCCGGCGCTGCGCGAACGCAAAGAAGACATTCCATTATTGGCGCGCCACTTCCTCGAAAAATTCCGCAAATCCATGGAAAAGCCCATCGAGGGACTTTCTCCCGAAGTGGTCCGACGCCTCGAGAACTACGAATGGCCCGGCAATGTGCGCGAGCTGGAAAACACCATGGAACGCGCCGTCGCCCTCGAAACCACCAACGAAATCACCCTGCGGGTTTTGCCAGACCGCATTGCCGGGTACTCTGCAGCGATCGCCAGCCAGACCGACGGCACGGCCCCGGTCGTCTTTCCCGAGGGTGGAGTTGACTTCGAAAAGGAAGTCGCTGGCGCCGAGCGCCGCTACCTTCTGGCAGCTCTGCAAAAGGCCAATGGCACCCGTACCGAGGCCGCCGGACTCCTGAATATCAGCTACCGGTCGTTCCGCCACTACGCCAAGAAGCACAATTTGTAACTGCGCATGTTTCGCG
>DATCOK010000556.1:0-2879 GCA_036564765.1 Candidatus Acidiferrum sp.
GCATTCAACACCGCATCTTCGGTGGCCTGTCGTATGCCCGGCCCGTATGCCAGGATGTAAGCCAGGGCCCGCAGCAGCACGCCAAAATTTCCCGAAAAAGCCTTCACCCGTCCGATCGATTCTGGCCGCACACTTTCCAGCGCCAGCCGCCCGCCTTCTTTTTCCACCAGCACCGGCGTAGGGCGAAACGGCTCCAGAATTTTTTTCATCGCTACAGGGCCTGCGCCCGGCCCTCCGCCGCCGTGCGGCGTGGAAAACGTCTTGTGCAAATTAAGGTGCATCACATCCACGCCCATGTCGCCGGGCCGCGTCACCCCCGTCAACGCGTTCATGTTCGCGCCGTCCATATATAGCAACGCCCCGCGCTGGTGCAGTATGTCGGCGATCTCCGCGATGCGCGGCTCGAAAATTCCCAGTGTCGAAGGATTGGTGAGCATCAGCGCCGCGACGTCTTCGGTCACCAGTTCGCGCAGCTTCTCCACGTCGATCTGCCCGTGCGATTCCGAGCGGATGTTTTCAACCTGGTAGCCGGCAATCACCGCCGTGGCCGGATTGGTGCCGTGCGCGGAATCCGGAATCAAGACTTTCTTGCGCGCATTGCCCTGCTTTTCGAGGTACGCGCGAATCAGCAGCAGGCCGGTCAGCTCACCCTGCGCCCCCGCCGCCGGCTGCAGCGTGATGGAATCCATGCCGGTAATTTCCAGCAGGCACTCTTCCAGCAGCTTGTAAATTTTCAGACAGCCCTGCGAAAGTTCCTGCGGCTGATAGGGATGCTCCGTGGCAATGCCGTCAAGGCGGGCCACAAACTCATTTACGCGCGGATTGTATTTCATGGTGCAGGAACCGAGCGGGTACATGCCCAGGTCGATGGCGTAATTCCACGTCGAAAGCCGCGTGAAATGCCGCAGCACTTCAATCTCGCTCACTTCCGGAAATCCCTCGACTCCGTCTTTCCGGTAATGCGCGCCAAGTTCACCCGCGCAATTTACTTCCGGAACGTCCAGCGGCGGCAACTCAAACGCGCGCTTGCCGTGCGAAGACTTCTCGAAGATCAGGCCTTCGTTCTGATTGACGTGCTGCGTGGCTTTTCCAAAATTCTTGCTCAATGGCTGTCCCATATGTCTGAAGTCGTTTGCGAGATAAATCGTGTACAGTATTGCCGCGAACTAAAGAGGATGCTCGAGCACCGCCCGCAACGCCGCTACAAATTTCTCTATCTCCGCGCGAGTGGTCATCTCCGTCACGCACACCAGCGCATGCTTGCTCAGTTCCGGAAAGTCGCGCCCCAGCACAAACGGCCCGATCATCTTGTCGCGCAGCAATTGCGCGTTCACCAGTTTCACCGAGCGGGGAAATTCCACGGTGAACTCATTGAAAAACGGCGCATCAAACGCCCGCCGCACTCCGGGAATCTTTTCCAGTTCCGCCAGCGCGAACCGTGCCTTCGATAAATTCTGGTGCGCCATCTCGCGCAACCCGTCTTTGCCGAGCAGGCACAGGTGCACCGTCGCCGCCAGTGCGCAAAGCGCCTGATTGGTGCAGATATTCGATGTGGCCTTCTCTCGCCGGATGTGTTGCTCGCGGGTCGCCAGCGTCAGCACAAATCCGCGCCGACCCGTGGCGTCGGTTGTCTGTCCCACCAGTCGCCCCGGCATCTGCCGCACATACTTGTCGCGCGACGCAATCACTCCCGCGTACGGCCCGCCGTAGCTCGGCGGCAATCCAAAACTTTGCCCTTCCATCGCCACGATGTCCGCTTCCGCCGGAGGATTTAGAACGCCCAGCGAAACCGCCTCGGTAATCGACACCACCAGCAACGCGCCAACTTTGCGCGCGATGTTGGCCGTTTCCGCGACCGGTTCAATCACTCCAAAAAAGTTTGGCGACTGCAGCAGCACCGCGGCCACATCCTCTTTCAAGCTGGCCTGCAACGCTTTTGCGTCAATCGTGCCGTTCGCCTGCGCCGCAATCTCTTCTACCTGTAACCCGGAATTTTTCGCATACGTGCGCAGCACCGCGCGATATTCCGGATGCACCGAACGCGCCACCAGCACCCGCCGCCGCCCAGTCAATCGTTCGGCCATCAACACCGCTTCGGTCGTCGCCGTCGAGCCGTCGTACATCGAGGCGTTGGCCACTTCCTGCCCGGTCAACTGGCACATCAAGGTTTGAAATTCAAAAATGGATTGCAGCGTACCCTGGGTGATCTCCGCCTGGTACGGCGTGTAGGAGGTGAGAAATTCGCCGCGCTGGATAATCGTGTCGGTAATCACCGAGCGCAAATGGTTATACACGCCCGCGCCCAGAAAACTCGTGTAGCCCGAAGAATTCTCCGCCGCGCGTTCCTTGAAGTACTTGATGACTTCCGCTTCGGAGAACGGCCCCGGCAGATTCAGCGGCTTTTTCAGCCGGTATTTTTCCGGAACGCTCGCAAACAGATCCTCCGCGGTCTTGCTGCCGGTCACTGCCAGCATTTCCGCGCGTTCCGCGGGGCTTTTGGGGAGATAACGCATCAGGCCGAAGCTTCCTTTTCCTTGTCGGCGATAAACGCTTCGTAAGATGTGGCGTCCATCAGCTTGGATACTTCCGCGGGATCCGCGACCTTGATGCGAATCAGCCACGCGCCGCCGTGCGGATCGGAGTTTAGTTTTTCCGGCGTGGCTTCCAGCTCGCCGTTCGCTTCGGTCACCTCGCCGGACACCGGCGCATAAACTTCGCTCACCGCTTTCACCGACTCCACCGAGCCAAACGATTTGCCGGCTTCCACTTTTTTCCCCGGCTTGGGCAGCTCCACGAAAACCACGTCGCCCAGTTCCTGCTGCGCGTAGTCGGTGATGCCAATCGTGCCCACTCCATCCTTCACATCAATCCATTCGTGC
>DATCOK010000557.1:0-2107 GCA_036564765.1 Candidatus Acidiferrum sp.
GTGTCCGCGTAATGGAATCGACTGCGAGCTGTTCACTTTCGATTCCCGACGGAATCGAGGTGGTCAAGGCCTCTGAAAAGTCCGCGACACCGGTGCCATCCGGCAGCAAATAAAATGCCAGCAGCACCGCATCGGTCGGCAGCGTGCGCGCTTCCGCATCCACCGGCCCAGCCAGCAGAGTGTTCAGCACTTGCTTGGCGCGCACCGCCGGGTCCGAAGATAACGGCAACTCTACCGTGGTTGGCGAGAGGGAACCGTCGCCGGAATTGGCAGCCCAGTAAAGTCGTGCTTTCACGCGCGGATCCGTTGGCGCCGTTGTGAGCGATTGCGTCAATTCGCGGCGCGCCTGTTCTTCCGTTTGCGATTGAATCGTCGCAGTTTGCTTCACGCGGCGTTTCAGCACCGGAAAATACAGCGCTGCGATAATCACCGCGCCAAAAAGACCGCCGAGTACCAGCCTTACCCAGCGCGCGGTCAACGCAGTGCTCCAGCGGAAGCGGCTATGACATACGATGGACGAAAGATCGAGATTCCGCGCGCAATGGAGTCGGCGACTCCCGGAATCATGCGATCGAGCTCGGCGCGATCCTTCACCGAGACACTCGATATTTCCACGGCGATGGCCGGCGCGGCGGTAGTGCGCAGTTGACGAATCGCACAAACCTGCGCCGTTGCCGGCGAGCCTCTGAATTGTTGCGCCAGATTCCCTTGCACAGTGTCGCCGAGTTTATGGCTTAGTCCGAGAAAAGGCACTTGCGCGCGATCCCACGGCAGCAGTCCGTTGGCGTCGCGCACGCCGCGCGGAGCAGGCAAATCGGAATTGACGTAGACGCGCACCGTTCCAGGCAATCCCGCCGACGAAATGTGCAAGCTGACGAATACTGCGCCGGTTTGCGCGTTGGCGAGCGCCGAGCGGTCATCGAAGGAGGGATTCTCGTTGGCCTGTCGGGTTTGCAAAACCTGAAAGCCCTGCAACTCCAGCTTACGACGCACTTGCTGGACAAAATCCATGACGATTTCACTCTCGCGGATGCCGCCCGTCCCGCGCGCGCCGGTGTCCGTGCCGCCGTGCGCCGGATCGAGCACCACAATATTCAATCCAGGTCGTGTTTGCGGTGCAGGGGAACTGGAAGAATAGGCGGCGTTTGGAGATGGTGTGGCAGGTGGGTTGTTCGATGAAGGATTTTGCCCCGGGACTTGAGCGAAGATGGCGATGGCGAGGCCGAAACTTAGAAACAACGCGACGCTCAAAACGACAAACTTGTTCATGGCAAAGCGTGCATAGTGGGAGGATTGTTCGTCGCGATTTGTCACGTTCAGCAGCATAGCAAATCGACGCGCGAAACTGCGGAGCGCCGTGAGCGGGCTGCAACGAAAAAGGGACGGCCTGCACCGGCCGCCCCGTATCCATCGCAGGAGTGCTTACCGCGAGTTACTTGGATTGCGGCGTTTGTTGCTTCATTTCGTGCCGCGCGCGCATGTTTTCGTGCATCTGCTTCTGCTGCTCCGGAGTCAGCACTTTCTTCATCTGTTCGTGCTTATCGCGGCGAATTTCCTGCAGCTTGGCGTGCTTCTGGTCCGCGGAAAGCGACGAGTCATTCTTCACCGCGTCGGCTTTGGAGCGTGCGCCTTCGCGGATCTGTTTGACTTGCGTTTTCTGGTCTTCCGTCAGGTTCAAGTTCGCCATCGCGGCGTCCTTGTCTTCGCGCCGCGCTTGCGCTTGTCCCCGGTTGGCGGCAGGCGCGGTGCTTTGCGCGTTGCTCAACGCCGGGAAAACGCTCAGCAGCAGGAAGCTGGCGGTTATTGCGAGTTGCTTCGAAGTGCGATTCATGGGGTGTCCTTTTCTTGAGCCGGGTTTCTCGACTTGCCTTGATATAACCCGCAGCTCAGAGGAATGTCGCGATGGTGTGCTGGCACATTAAATCGGTTTCATCATTAAATCGGCTTCATCTTCGCCTGCGAGAGCATCGCGTTTGCACGCTGCCGCTCTTCCTGCCAAAACATTTTCCAGCGAACCAGCAGGTCTCTGGTGGCCACGTCCCACTTTTCTATTGCCACCGTCGCATCCGCGGTTGGCGCATCGTCTGAGCCTTGCACTGCGTAAAGC
>DATCOK010000558.1:0-6966 GCA_036564765.1 Candidatus Acidiferrum sp.
CCAAACCACACCACCAACGCCAGCATTCCGAGCCATCCTAAGTCCCGCGTGAACCCACCAATCCGCTGATCCTGCTGCAGCAATCCCCACTTCCCGAATAAAATCTCCCAGTCGTGCTCCCCCGAACCCACCAGCGGCAAAGCCAGCGCCCGCGCATCCGCCATGTACGTGCCGATATAAAGGAAATTCTCGAAAAACCAGAAACCGCAGAAGGCCACCGCGCTCACTTCGCGCTGCGTGAAAAAATAGATCGCACACAGCAGTGGCACCATCAGCTCCCCAAGCGTGCCGCCAAGAATTGTGATGGTGTAGCCGAACCAGCTGAAGAAAAAATGGCCGCCTTCGTGAATGATCAGGTTGACGAAATCGAGGAACAGAAAGCCGGAGCGATTCGCCGCGGCATACCACAGGAAAAGCAAATAGAAGATCAGCCATCCAATGGCCGCAATGCGGGACACCGGCTTCCAGGACCCCAGTTGCTCCTCGAACAGGTCCGCCACGGCTTATTTTTCGAGTGCCGCGAGCGCTTCGTAGGCCGCGCCGATCAGCGGTGCCGATTCATTAAGAATGACCGCCACCGGAATGTTATTCATCAGCGATTCGAACTTCCACTTATCCTGAAACGCCTGAAAAAACGTGCCGTCCTTCATTTTCTCCAGAATTTTTACGGCAATGCCACCGGCCACAAAGATTCCACCCAGTGCCAGAACTTTCAATGCCAGGTTTCCCGCCTCCGCCCCATAGATCGCCGCCCACAAATTCAAAGTCTCCACGCACACCGGGCAAGACTTATCCAAACCCTGTCGCGTGATCACCGGCGCCGGATCCGCGTCCGGATCTTCAAACGGAGCGTGTCGCACATCGGGCGCCAGAAATTCGTGCAGCGTACGAAACCCGCGCCCGGACAAAATTAATTCCCAACTCACCTGCGGATAACGACGCCGCATGAACCGCAGCAACTCAATCTGCAACTCATTGTGCGGCGCAAAATCGGAATGCCCGCCTTCTGACGGCACCACCTGATAGCGCCCGCCGTCCCACACCAGAAACGATTGTCCCAATCCTGTCCCCGCCGCAATCAGCGCCTTCGTTCCGCCGTGCTCATATTTTCCGGGATTCAGAACACAAAAATCCTCCGGCGGAAGATGCTCCACGCTATGCCCGGTCGCTCCCAGATCATTCAACACTACAACTTTCTTAACCTTCAGCTCCGAAACCAGATTTTCCGTGTCCACCACCCACGGCAAGTTTGTCGCCCTCACGCGATTCTTGATCACTGGCCCGGCCACGCCAAATCCCGCCGCATCGATTCGCCCCTCCGCCAGATACGGAGCGGCTTGGCGCGAAAACTCCTTTACAATGCGATCGAACTGCGCGAACTCCTTGCTCGCGAAGCGTTGCTTGAACACCGGCGTCAGCTTTCCGTCCTTCTCGGAAAACAGCGCCAGGTTACATTTCGTTCCGCCGACATCCCCCGCCAGGATCACCCAAGGCCCCCTGAACTTTTATCGAATTCTTCTAACGCAATGTTTACGACGGATTCTGCCAACGCCGCCCGTCGCGTTCGAGCAGCGCATCCGCCTCTGGTGGTCCCCAGCTGCCCGACGGATACTGTGGCACCGCCGCGCTCTCGGCCGCCGTCCACACGTCCAAGATCGGATCGATCAGCGCCCACGCGGCCTCCACGTTGTCGCCGCGATCGAACAGCGTGGCATCCCCACGCACGCAATCGTTGACCAGCGTGGCATACGCGCTGCGCGGCACCTCTCCGAATCCTTCTTTATAACTGAAATTCATGTTCACGTTGCCGATACTCATCTCCGTGCCCGGCCGCTTGGCCACGAACGACACGGAAATCCCTTCGTCCGGCTGTATATTAAGCACCAACCGGTTCGGTTCCAGATTGCGCTCGCGAAACACCATATGCGGCGCGCGCCGGAACTGAATCACAATCTCCGTGCTGCGTTTCGCCAGCCGCTTCCCGGTCCGCAGATAAAACGGCACGCCCGCCCACCGCCAGTTATCGATCAGCAATTTCGCCGCGACAAACGTTTCCGTGCGCGACGTCGGACTCACGCCCGGCTCCTGCCGGTATCCCGGTGCCGCTTTCCCGCCCACCTGCCCGGGCGAATACTGCCCGCGCACCACCGCCTGCGCGACCATCTCCAGATTGAACGGCCGAATCGACTGCAAGACTTTGAGCTTTTCGTTGCGCACCGAATTCGCATCAAATGAAGCCGGCGGCTCCACCGCTACCAGCGACGTCAGCTGCAAAACGTGGCTCTGAATCATGTCGCGCAGCGCGCCGGTCGTTTCGTAAAACCCGCCGCGCCGCTCCACACCCAACGTTTCGCCCGCGGTAATCTGTACGTGATCCACGTAGTTGCGATTCCACAACGGCTCAAAAATTCCATTTCCAAAACGCAGCACCAGCAAATTCTGCACCGTATCTTTTCCCAAATAGTGATCGATGCGGTAGACCTGCTGCTCTTCAAACACATTCAAAACCGTCTTGTTCAGTTCCTTCGCCGACGCCAGATCGCGCCCAAACGGCTTCTCGATAATGATGCGCACCCACGAATTCGCGGACTTAGGATGCGCCATTCCCGCTCTGCCCAACTGCTCGACGATATGCGGGTAAACTTCCGGAGGCGTCGATAAATAAAACAGCCGGTTGCCGCCAATATGTTTCGCTTTCTCAAGATCCTCCAGGCACTTCGCGAGCCGCGTGTAGGCCTCGGGATCGTTGTAGTCGCCCTCGCTGTAGTGCAGGTTGCCGGCGAATTCATCCCACTGCTTCGGATCGATCGGCCCAACTTCCGAAATACTCTTGGCCGCTTCGCCCAGCGCTCCCCGAAAACTGTCGTCGCTCATCGGCGTCCGCGCAAATCCCACGATCGCGAACCGCGGCCCCAGCGAATTGTGCACCGCCAGATCGAACATCGCCGGTATCACTTTGCGTTTTGCCAGGTCGCCCGATGCCCCAAAAATCACCACGGTGCACGGTTCGGTGGCCTCGCTGTATCCGCCCGCAGGCTTGCTGTTTTCCGCCGTCATGGGTACCTTTCGCCCAAAAAGCCCGCATTCAACCGATTTAAGGCTTCAGGAACTATACCTTAACATCGTAATTTCGCAGTTCCGCCCGCAACTGTTCCGCATCCTTGTAGTGAATAACCTGCATGCCCAGCCGCCGCGGAACTTCCAGGTTCAACGGCCGATCGTCGATAAAAATACACTGCTCCGGCGGGCGTTGCGAAACTTCCAGCGCCACCCGAAAAATCGCGGCTTCCGGCTTGCGCGACCGCACGTAGCAGGAGCTGAAAAACACCTCAAAATTTCGCCGCAGATCGAACATTTCGATGCGGTAACGGTTGAGCTCCAGCGGCTCATTATTGATCGCCCCCAAGAAATACTTTTTCAGCCGCGTGATTTCGTCCAAAATCGCACGCGTCTCCGGAAATTCCACCGACTGCGCGTACATGTACGCGACAAAGTCCTCCCGCGTAAACGACTGCTGGCGGTGAAACAGCACTCGGTCGAGATACTCATCCAGCGTAATCAATCCCGCGTCTAGCGCCGGAAAGCAAAGATCGTGCCGGTCCTGAAACTCTTCCCAATCGAAAGCAAAAACACGCGACGCTTCCTTGCGCGAAGACCGCCCCCACCCATTGGTGAGGATCACCCCACCGATATCCCAGAACATCGTCGTTATGTCAGGCAAGTTCAGTCCCGATCAGTCCAAAGCACGCCGCTCCCGCGCCCGCTAGTAAATTATCCCTGCTCACCAGAAAATCCGCGTATCTGCAACAGCGCTTGTCTAGCAACATCCGCGAAATCCGTCAAACCCTTTTGCGCCCATCGACAAGATGCCCTCGGATAACTGGCCTCTGCGCGTTTTCCAGCGCGTCCCACTCCGCCAGCGCAAACGCTAATTGCAACTCGCCAAAGGCGTAAGCCGCAACGGGAATGGCGATGTCGTCGTCCGGCTCGGCCGTCAGTATTATAAAAATTCCCTTGGCCGGCCCTCGTTTATAAATTTTCCCGAGCGCGTACAGATAACGGGGACCCGTGGAGATCTGCACGGGACTGACCAGCGCCTCACTCACATGAGCGAATTGACGCTTACAGCAGTTTTTCCGTGTCAGCCCGACTAGGAATTTCACAGCACTTGCCGTAAAGTCGAATGGCAGGTTTCAGGAGACCGGAATGGCCAATGAATCTCACGATGCGCCGCAAGCGAATACGCCCGCGCCCGGAACGCGCATGGTGCACTGCGTCAAATTCAACAAGGAATTGCCGGGTCTCGATCGTGTGCCGTGGAAGGGCGATCTCGGCAAGCGCGTCTATGAAAACGTCTCCAAGGATGCCTGGAAACTCTGGATCGAACATTCCAAAATGGTCATGAATGAATACCGCTTAAATCCACTCGATCCTAACTCCCAGAAAATCATGGAAGAACAGATGGAGCAGTTTTTCTTCGGCGAAGGCTCCAAGTTGCCCGAAGGTTACGTCGCGCCGAAAGCCAAAGGCTGAGTCCCATCGCGCGAGGACAATAGCGGGCGCCACTCGACTGATTTCGTATCCTTATATAGAGAATAGTCGTTAGTTCGACCTATAGGCGTTAGTCTGCGGACCCGGGCGAACGTCTTGATGAACTTTGCAGGGGATGCTCCACTGGCAGCCTTGGCGTGAAGCTGAACCGCAGTTTGGCATGTGCCCGTCGCAACGTAATTTCTGCCTCCTGTGGTGTTTCTGCCGACGCAAAAATAAATCCCAGATAGCTTGAACCTTCCGGCCAAGCTTCGATGTAATCGCGCCACCGCGCAGTAATCAATAACTCGGTAACCCCCGGAGTCGCCCGTGCCTCCGGTTCCCCATCCACTGCATCGAAAGTGCCGCTATGCGGCACCGGAATCATCATCACACCGGAAGCTTTCGATTCGCGTACCCGTTCGCCCACCGGTAACTGCAATGCGTGCCGCAACAACAACTCTTCCAAGCCAATCACCGCGTCTTTTTCCGCCGCAATGCTCTCGTCCACAAATCGCAATGCCCGCGCGCACAGCCCTCCGATTGGCCGCGGCGCAATCTCCAGCGGCCAAACCTGCCCACCGTCCACGCGAAACTCCGCGTGCACCGGCCCATTCGTCAAACCGATCGCGCGAGCGCATTCCTCAGCGCATTTCTCGATAGCCCGCTGCTGCTCGTTCGACAATCTCGATGGCGTCACATAAATCGTTTCCTCGAAAAACGGCCCTTCCAAAGGGTCGGGTTTGTCGAAAATCGCGAGGATCCTCAACACTCCATCGGTGATCAATCCTTCGACCGCCACCTCTTTTCCCGCGATGTAGCCTTCGACCAGAATGCGATCCAGATCGCTTTCGCGTGTCGTTCGAATTTCCGGCGAGTTCAGCAACTTGCCTAAACGTTGCGCTGCGCCGCGAAACTCTTCGTGGTGATTCGCCCGCATCACCCCCCGGCTCGCCGAAAGCGACAGCGGCTTCAGCACGCACGGATATGAGATCTGTAAAAGCGCCGGCTCCGGTGACGGTGTCAATCCAACGACCCGAAACCATGGCGTCGGCAACCCCGCCTCACGAAATACCTCGCGCATCCGCAATTTGGACCGGCAAGCCTCCACCGACGCTGGGTGATTGTAAGGAATGCCGAGTTCCCGCGCGGCATACGCAGCGGCCACCGTCGGGCGATCGCCCAACGCGATAATTCCGCCAACTTCTTTGCCACGGCTGGCCTCCACCACCGAGGCTGCGGCTGCTTGGGGCTCTTCGAAATGCACCGCTACAGCGTGATCGCCCCACGGGTCTTCCAGTTGGTGGCAGCGATCCGTCACGTAAGTAATTCGCACGTCGTATTTTCGCGCCGCTTCTTCGAAGCTCCGCGTCTGGTAGCCCAGCTTATTGGTGAACAGCAGCAGATTTTTCTTGGGAGCACTCATGACATCTTCAAACAATTTCAAACAAAGCTGTCCGCCGTCACCGAGGCTTTTGGTGGAGCCGGTTGCGACCGGCCGATCGAAATCAACTGATCCTTCGTCGGCTCGGCGCAGCAATACCACGGCTCGCTCAGAAATGGCACGGGTCGCGCCGCGTAGCCGCGCTCGAAGTGCGGCGCTTCCATCCCGGCGGCTCCATGCGCCGCATTCCATATACGTTCGAACGCCACGCTGCGGCTGGCCTTCTCGCGATCCGCGGTGGCCGCAATCTGCTGCACCGTTTCACTAAGCGCATCGACCCGTGCATCAACATTCGTCCACGGATACACCAGCGACTGCGCATCGAACGCGCCCACCGCGCCGCGAATCTCCGGCAGTTCCAATATCCTCGAACCCTCCGGAATCAACAGCCGTATGCCGAGTTGAATCGGCGCTACATTTTCGATCAATTCCTGCTCGCGCAAAACGCGTAACAGGTCCAGGTAGCTCTCAAGCGTCGTCCACGGCGAGAAAGGAACAAACGTCGGATGCAGCGTCATTCCCAGCTCGCGAAACGTCGACGCCACATGCAGAAAATCCGCACGAGTATGTCCTTTGTCGAGCGCCTTCAGCACCGCGTCGTCCACCGACTCCACCGCAGAAATGATGAACAGGCATCCGGTGTCGTTCAGCTTCGCCAGATGATTCTCATATTTGCGCAGGTGCTCAATTTTGATGGTCGCGTCATACGTGACACCCGGGAACTCACGATGGAATTCCTCGACCAGGGGAATTGCGTGCCCGATCCCGTTAAAAAAATCCGGGTCGCCAAACGAAACATGCTGCGCGCCAGCCGCCACCTGCCGGCGAACGTCTTCCAACACCACCTTGCGCGGCACGATGCGAAACACCCCGTTGTACACCGGCACAATCGGGCAGTGCCGGCACAGATGCTTGCAGCCGCGACTCGCTTCCGTTGAGCCCACGACGCGGTAGCCATCTCCGGGAATAATCAGGTGCGCATATTTATGCAG
>DATCOK010000559.1:0-8047 GCA_036564765.1 Candidatus Acidiferrum sp.
GCGCGGAGAGTCCGCCCACCGCATGCCTTTTTTGACGAGCCACTCCGCTTTCGAACGGGTGCGATTGTAGCCCGTGACGGCGTGGCCCTTGGCGAGAAGACGGTCGACCATCTCGCTGCCCATCACGCCCAGTCCGACGAATCCTAAGTTGGCCATCGCAACCTTCTTTCGTCCTTAGTCGCGGCGCTACAGAGAAATTTTCGTGAAACCTGGAGATTCTTTCTTGTGGGCATGGCCGGAATCTTCACGAACCTGGCGTAGGTGGGCGCGCATGGCTTCGCGAGCGCCCGTGGCATCGCGATGTTCGACGGCTTCGAGGATTTTCTTGTGGTGATACTGGCCGCGCTGTGCTCCGCCTTCGACGGCAAAGATTCCCATGCGCTGTTCGCGCAGAACGCCGACGATGGAATCGATCAGAGAGAGAATGAGAGGGTTGGAGGCAGCTTCCGCGAGGGCGAGATGAAAGTCGAGGTCGGCTTCGATGAAGGCGTCGGGATCCTGCTTGCTGTTGTCCATGAGTTCGACGGCTTCGGTCATGGCCGCAAGGTCTTCTTTGTGGGCGCGAGCGGCGGCGAGGGCGGCGATTTCCGGTTCGAGAATTTCACGAACTTCGACCAAATGAATCATGGCCTCAGGCTGTCCGTCACGAATCATACGATCGAGGGAATGCCAGATCGAATGGGAGTTGCTATTGGTGATGAAGGTTCCACGTCCGGGATGGGCTTCGACGAGACCCTTTTCGCGTAAGGTTTTCACGGCCTCCCTGACGGCAGTGCGGCTGACGCCGAATTGGTGAGCAAGTTCGCGTTCCGCCGGCAGTTGGTCGCCAAGCTTCAACGACCCATTGCTGATGGATTCTTCGATCTGTTTCACGATTTGCTCGTACAGGCGAGACGTCTGGACCACTTTGTACATGGCGCACTCCGGTTCAGGGGCTATCCGCAGTCCCAGCGGACACTCGACGGGGACACGCAAATCGCTAAAGGTACGCTAGCCACTATCGGTTGTAAACTTGGGAGACAGAGAACGTATATTGGAAGCGTTTATCTCGACTCACAAGGTTGGACCACTATACCCCATGGTGGGTGCGACAGAAAACAAGGAATTGATTAATTGATGTATTTATGAAAGTTCTTGACCGAGTCCCAGAAAAGGTGGTACAGCGGTCAGACCTATTAGGCACCAACGGAGCTAGCCCAGATGAAATCACGCAAAAACGCGTTAACAGGCAGAACCGCAGAGCAGGGGACGACTGATGGTCCCTCCCGACGTGAATTCCTTCGGGGGACAGCCGTTACCGGACTGGCCTTAGCGACCTCTGGAGTAGCAGCTTTGGCCGATCACCACGGGCATCCAACGCCACAAAGCCTTTCTTATCTTGACCGTAGGATGTACATCCAGAATATGGAAGTACTGGCGCATTTCATGCCCGGGAAGGTGCGCAACGGCAAGATGCAGCTGATGTCTGTGGGGAACCGGCGCTTTATGTTTCAGCAGGGGGACGTGATCGACCTGAGCGATGTGCGGAAGCCGGTGATGTTCAATAAGGGTGGCTTTCAGGGGAACCAGGTGCAGGTGGCGTTTAATAAGGATCTGAAGAAGTGGATTCTGATGACCGGGTCGCAGACGCCGATAACGGACTCGACGCCGGAAGCCCCGAACGGCAAGTATGACGATCCCCATTTGGACGATAAACGCAAGAATTTCAAAGGATTACGGGGAGTGCGGTTTTACGACGTGACTGATCCATCGAAAATCGTGAAATTGTCGGAGTTCAGTACCGGGACGACCGGGCAAGGGACACACCGGAATTATTATGACGGGGGAAAGTACGCGCACCTGGACACTGCGCCGGACGAGACGTTTATTCACCAGCCATCATACTTCCGGGAGTTAGTGAACGGGAACATGATCGTGGACGCGTCGGACCCGAGCCAGGTGTCGGAAGTTTCGATGTGGTGGGTGCCGGGGTCGCGAAAGGGAGAAGCGGCGGAGTACAACAAGTGGATGTGGTCGAAGCTGGTGCCTCCTAAGGTGGCGCCGGACCAGACTCCTTTTGCGGGGCTGCACGGGCCGGTTTATGTGCCGAAAAAATTGGAAGATGGGGGGAAGCGCGGGTACGGGGCGTTCGGGTGCAACGGATTTATTATTCTGGACTTGAGCGAGCCGAAGAAGCAGCGGGAAATCGGGCGATTCGAACCGCCGCCGCAGTATTCGGGAATGGGCATCGCGTTTCACACCATTTACTGCGGGATTCTGGACCGCGGTTTTGTACTTACGAACGGAGAGACAACCAACTCCGACTGCAACCAAATCTTTTTGCCAAATTGGATCATCGACATCCGCGACGAAGAGCATCCCGTTCCAGTGGCGCAGCTTCCGCGGCCGATACCGCCGCGGGACGCGCCGTATAACGATTTTTGTTTCAAGCGCGGGCGGTTTGGCGCGCACAATCCGCCACACCTGAAAGCGCCGGGAAAGCCGCGGCAGGATTTTATTGCCTATTCGTACTTCATTGCGGGACTGCGCTGCTACGACATCGGGAATCTTTACCATCCGGAAGAGGTGGCGTATTTCATTCCGCCGCAGGGCGGCGATCTGGCGAAATTCGGGAGCTACGATCGCACGGTGGACAACGTGTTCATCGAGTGGGACCGCAACATTATTTGGGCGGCGACGGATACCGGGCTGTATGCGTTGAGTTGCCCAAACCTGGGCAAGCCGATGCTGGACCCGATGGCGGTTGCGGAATGGTCGCTGGATAAACTCAATGAAGGCGCGGACGCGAACAGTTGAAGTGCAGACCGGGATGCGGTCAGGAGAATTCATGGCTATGAGATTTGGCGGTTTGGGTGTTTTGCTGATGACGGCGTTTTTCGTGAGCGGTGCGGTCAGCGCGGAGAGTCCCGAGACACACAAAATAAAACTTCTGACATTGCTGGGGCGGCCATTGCAGCTGGTAGTGGCCGAGAAGCAGGGATTTCTTGCGAAGCATCACGTAGAAGTGGAGTCGGAAAATCTGCCGAGCTCGGAGGCGCTTCGCAGTAGCCTTGGCGAAGGAAAAGGCGACATTGCATATCTGGCGGTCGACAATGCCGTGGCGATGGTAGAGCTGGCGCACCGTGACGTGGTGATTCTGATGGGCGGCGAAGGCTCGCAAAATGAGTTGATGGCGCAGCCGGAAATCAAATCGCTAGAAGAGTTGCGCGGGAAAATTCTGATTGTGGATGCTCCGAATACGGCGTACGCGTTGCAGATGAAAAAAATTCTGCTGCAGAAAGGACTTCAGGTGGGACGCGACTACGAGATGAAGCCGATCGGCGGAACTCCGCAGCGGCTGATCGCGCTGCGGGAACACAAGGAGTACGCGGGGTCGATGCTAGGACCGCCGGCGCTCGTTACGGCGAAGAAAGAGGGCTTTGTGAGCCTGGCGAGCGTGCAGAACGTCATTGGTCCTTATCAGGCCGCCGGATATTTCGCCCAGCGGAAGTGGGCGCAAGAGCATAAGGAGGAGTTGGAGAATTATCTGGCAGCGATCATCGAGGCGCAGCGTTGGCTGATGGACCCGGCGAACAAGCAGCAGGTGATCGATCTGTGGGTAAAAGACTTTCATTTGACCCCGGAGATCGCGGAGGCCACGTACGCGACGAGCGTGAATCAGGCCGGAGGTTTCGCGAAGGACGCAGCGTTGGACATCGAAGGATTCAAAAATGTACTGCACCTGCGCGCAGAAATCGAAGGGCAGTGGGGCGGACACGCGCCGGCGGTAGAGAAGTATTACGACGCATCGTTTTATCGCGAGGCTCTGGCGAAAGCCAACAACAAGAAGTAACCAACGAACCTGGAATTCGTTTGTATATTTTGTCGAACAGATCCGCAAATTGCATCGACGAACGGACGGACGATCCATGAATGTTTACGGGAATAGATTGAACCGCATTAGGTGGTTTATGTCGCTGGCGCTTTACGCGGGACTTTTCGCGATAGGCCCGGCGCAGGCGCAACAGAAAGAACGGACACTGGATGAAATCAAGGCGGAAGCGGTCAAGCGGGCCGAGAATGGCATGTACCCCTTGATTGGACTGGACCCGGCGGACGTGCGCGAAGCGTTCGGGGCGATTCATAGCACCGATAACGATGAGTGGGCCGCGGGATTCAGCGCGATCGCGGATCGCTATTTTGCGCAAGCGAAAGCCTTGGAAGCTTCCGATCCCGCGAAGGCCAGCACACTGTATGTTCGGGCCTGGAAACTTTATTCGTTCGGACGCTGGCCGGTGCCCGCGTCGGAAGGAAAAAAGCGGGCGTACGGGAAGGCGCTAGAAGCGTTTCTGGCGCATGCGCGGTTGCAGGATCCGCCGCTGGAAGTGGTGCGCATTCCGTTTGAAGGATCGGAGATTGTCGGCTATTTGCGTTTGCCGAAGAAGGCGCAAGGCCCAGTGCCGGTGGTAATCGCCATCAGCGGCTTGGACAGCCGGAAAGAAGACCTTTCGGAACATTTTGGGGCCATACTGCCGTACGGAATCGGATTCATCGGGATCGATTCGCCGGGCACCGGGCAAGCGCCGATCAAGGCGAGCGAAAACTCGGAACGGATGTTTTCGCGAGTGATCGATTATTTGCAGACTCGCCCGGAAGTGGACAAAACGCGGATCGGAGTGGACGGGCAAAGTTTCGGAGCATACTGGGCGACGAAACTGGCGATCGTGGAGCACGCGCGGTTGAAGGCCGTGGTGGCGCAGTCACCGCCGGTGGACGCGACGTTTCAAAAAGATTTTCTGGTGAACAAGACGCTGGGGAATCACGAGTATTTGTTCGGATTGGTGCCGGCACTGATGTCGATCTATGAAAGCGCAAATACGATCGAAGATTTGTCGGTGATTTTTCCGAAGATGTCGCTGGTGGCGCGGCATTTGCTGGGCAAGCCTACCGCGCCCATGTTGATTATCGCTGGCGCGCTCGATACGCAAGTGCCGATTTCCGATGCGTACCTGCTGCTGAGCAGTGGCGATATTCCCAAGGAAGCCTGGATCAATCCGCAGGGCGGACATTTGGGGCGGCAAGTGAAGGTGTGGCCGGATCCGATTATTTTCAAGCAGGTGATTATTCCGTGGCTGGTGCGCAACCTGGCGAATACGCCGGCGCAGTGATTAGAGGGTTTTGACTTCGCTGTTGGCGGACGGGTGGGCCATGGTGTCACGGAGTTTGGCCAGGTCGAGTTCGCCTTCCCAACGACTGACGACTACCGTAGCTACGCCGTTGCCAACGACATTGGTCAGCGCGCGGCATTCGCTCATGAACTTGTCGATGCCGACGAGGATGGCCAGGGCCTGAATGGGAATCGACGGGACCGCTGTGAGAATGGCGGCAAGCGTGACGAAGCCGGTGCCGGTGACGCCGGAAGCGCCTTTCGAAGCGATCATGGCGAAGAGTAAAATTCCGACGATTTGCCCGAGAGCAAGGTGAGTGTTGGTGGCTTGTGCGAGAAAGATGACGCAGAGTGTGAGATAGATGTTGGTGCCGTCGGTGTTGAAGCTGTAGCCGGTGGGAAAAACCAAGCCGACGATGGAGCGCGAAGCGCCGAGGCGCTCCAGCTTTTGCATCATGTCGGGGAGCACCGTCTCCGAAGAGCTGGTGCCGACCACGATCAAGAGTTCGTCTTTGATGTAAGCGATGAAGCGGAAGATGGAAAAGCCGGTGAGCGCGGCGATAGCGCCGAGGATGACGACGATGAAGAGGAAGCTGGTGAGGTAGAAAGTGCCGATCAATTTTAGGAGATTGGAGAGGGAACCGAGGCCGTAGCTGCCGACGGTGAAGGCCATGCCACCGAGCGCACCGATGGGCGCGGCTTTGACGATGATCCGAATGATGCCGAAAACGACTTTGGTGATGGCGGCGATGCCGCGCGTGATTTTTTCTCCGACGGCGCCGAGGCGGGATACCGCAAAGCCGGTCAAGATGGAAACGAGCAAGACCTGCAGAACTTCTCCGCCCGCAAAAGCGTCAACGAAGGTGCGCGGAACGATACCCACCAGAAATGGGACGAGGCCGGTGTCTTTAGCGCGGCCTACATAGGTAGCGATAGTTTTGGGATCGAGCGAAGCGGGATTGAGATTGAGGCCGCTGCCGGGATGCAAGACAACCGCCACGATAATTCCGGTGATCAGCGCGAGGGTAGAAACGACTTCGAAGTAGACCAGGGCCTTGATGCCGACGCGACCGATTTTTTTCAAGTCGCCGATGGAGCCGATGCCTTGGACGACCACGCAGAAAATGACCGGGGCGATCATCATGCGGATGAGCGCGACGAACACGTCGCCCAGGGGCTTGAGTGCGACGGCGGTATGCGGGAAGAAATGGCCGATGAAAATGCCGATGACAATGGCGATGAGCACTTGCAGATAAAGCACGCTGTACCAAGGGCGCCGAGGTGCTGTTGAGACTGCCGTGCTCACCATTTTTCCTCAATCCAGTTGTGCTGCATGCTCAAGATAAAGTCCGGCCCATGGAGTTCAAACGCAATTCTCCGGAGGTTCGTTCCTTAGGAGCAATTTCTCGATGTTGGACCACGCAGCGCGAAAAAGAAATTCCGCGGATTGGCGCGTAACCCCGGCGATGTGCGGAGTGAAGAGGACGCGGCGAGCGGCTTCGCCGCCGATAGCCAGAAGCGGATTGCTGGCGGTGGGCGGTTCGGACTCGTAGACGTCGATGGCGGCGCCAGCGAGGTGGCCGGATTTAAGAGCGGCGGCCAAGGCGGATTCGTCCACGATGCCGCCGCGGGAAGCCTGGATGAGGATGCCGCCGCGTTTCATTTTTTCCAATTGAGCTGAGCCGATCAGGCCTTTCGTGGCGGGCGAGAGCGGCACGTGCAAGGTGACCACGTCGGCCGACGCCAGGAGTTCACTAAGCGACAAAGATTGGGCTTCGATTTTTTTGGCGACAGCGGCGTCACGCGGCGCGGGATCAAAATAACAAATGCGACAGCCGGCTTTGTGGAAGGCCTGGGCCACGGCGAGACCGATGATTCCCAGCCCAATCACGCCGACCAGCAGTCCGCTGAGTCCGGCGAGATTATCGGCGACCATTTTTGCGCGGGCGGTTTGATAATTTCCCGCACGAATTTCGGTGTCGGCCCAGGCAAAGCGGCGCAACAAGACGGAAGCAGCGGTGACAGAATATTCGGCAAGAGCGCTGTTGCTGCCACCGGGAATGTTGGCGACGGCAATATTCATCTTTTTGAGCAGTGGGACATCCAGGCGATCGAGGCCGGCTCCGGTCACCTGCACCATGCGGATGGAGGCACCGTCAAAAAGTTCCGGCGGCAATTTTGGACCGACGGCAGGGATTAAGAGAACGCGGGCCCGCTTCATCAAGATGGCAACTTCGGGATCGCCGGGCGCGTGGTAGGCGACGTTGAGGGAGGCGGGCGGCAAAGCGTTGGCGCGCTCGAAATCAGCTTTAGGGCGCAAACATAAAACGTCGGCGCTCACGATTTAGCGTCACCTTTCTGAGGAATACCGGGCTCCGCGGTGCTTTTCCGGATATCGGCGATGGGAAAGAAACAGAGAAGTACGAGCGGTTCATTTCCGGTGTTGCGCGTGGCGTGTTTTTCGCCGGGCGCAATGAGAATGGTGTCGCCGGCTTTCAGTGGGTAGTCTCCACTGTCGGCTTCGGTGATTCCGGTGCCGGACAGAACGTGAATGCACTCTTCGCAGTCGTAATGGACGTGACGGGCGCGCGGCGAGTCACCTGGCACAACCACAGGGATTTCCACTTTGCGGAGGGTGACACCGCATGAACCGCATTCGCCGGAGACGATTTCGAGAGAGGAACGGCCGGGAAGGCCCAACTGTTTTGCGGAATCGAGGGGGAACACGCGAGCCATTATTGCGGCTTCCGGAATTCCTTCATTTGAGCGACCCCGCCCTGAATCCTATCCAGCTGCTTAAAAACTTCCGTTGCATCGCGAGCGATAGAATCGGCGACGGTTTTGAGCATGCGCGCGCTTTTTTCCATGGTGGCGTGCTGCGGGCTTCCGTACCATCCGGTC
>DATCOK010000560.1:0-3085 GCA_036564765.1 Candidatus Acidiferrum sp.
CGCAAGCGCGACGCCGCCTTCAGCACTCTCGAACATCTCGTGCTGCACGCCCACCACCGTGGCATCACTTTGTGCCTGGAAAATACTCCCAGCGAGATGGGCGACCCCGTGTACCTCCGCGCTTTCGTCGACGAAACCCGCCTCACCGGCCTGCGCTTCAACTTCGATATCGGCCACGCCCACTTGTGCGACGGCCCCGAAGAAGGCCGCGTCGAAAAATGTTTTGCGCCCCTCCGCGATCTCGTCGCGAGCGTCCATCTCCACGACAATCATGGCGACAAAGACGAGCACCTCCCGCCCTACACCGGCACCATCGACTGGCCGGCCGCCATCGAATTGCTGAAAACTACACCCGAAGCCGACAAACTTCCCATCGTTCTCGAGCTAAAAGAAAAGACCGCCCACGACGACCAGGCCGCCACCGAACTCCTCGAGTCCGCCCGCACCGCCATGGACCAATTCGAAGAAGCCTGGAACTAACGTTTTTCGGCTGCCCTTCCATACAGCTAATCTACACACCACGTTTTCGTGATTCGCGTGCTCCACTGCTAAAATAGAAAACCAAGAAATAAACGCACATCGATTTCGTCTTTTTAAACTCAGCCCACTCACGCAACGTTCAGGAAAGAATCGACCGAATGACCATCATCTCCATCGAACGAGCCGGCCAGCACGACGGCCAGGAAGTCACCATTCGCGGCTGGCTCTACAATCTCCGCGAATCCGGCAAGCTCCTTTTCCCCATCTTTCGCGATGGCACCGGCATCATCCAGGGAGTCTGCGCCCTCAAGGAAAATCCCGAAGCCTTTGCCGCCCTCAAAGGCCTTACCCAGGAATCCAGCGTCATCGTCACTGGAAAAATCCGCGCCGAGCAACGCGCACCCGGCGGCTTCGAGATGGGCGTCTCGCAAATCCAAATCCTCCAGAAAGTCTCCGAAGCCCAGCCTTATCCCATCCAGCTCAAGGAACACGGCGTCGACTTTCTCCTCGATCACCGCCATCTCTGGATTCGCACCCCCCGCCAGGCCAGCATCCTGCGCATCCGGGCCGAAGCTGTGCGCGCCGCCCGCAATTACATGGACAGCCAGGGCTACACCCTCACTGACGCGCCCATGTTCACCCCCGCCGCCTGCGAAGGCACCTCCACACTCTTCGAAGTGAATTACATCGACGACCAGAAGGCTTATCTCACGCAATCCGGTCAGCTCTACATCGAAGCCACTGCCATGGCTCTCGGCAAGGTCTACACCTTCGGCCCCACCTTCCGCGCCGAGAAATCCAAAACCCGCCGCCATCTCACCGAATTCTGGATGCTCGAGCCCGAGGCCGCTTACGCCGAACTCGACGACATGATGACACTCGGCGAAGGCCTGGTCAGCGCCGTAGTCCAATCCGTTCTCGCCAATAAGTCCACCGAACTCGAAACTCTCAAGCGCGACACCAAAAAACTCGAAAACGTAAAAACGCCCTTCCCTCGCATCAGCTACGAAGAAGCCATCGCCATCCTCAACAAGCGCGGCAACCCCACTAAATTCGGCGAAGACATCGGCGGCGACGAAGAGACTATCGTCTCCAATGAATTCGAACGACCCGTCATGGTTCACCGCTACCCCGCCGCCATCAAAGCTTTCTACATGCAGCCCGACGCCCAGCGCCCCGATCTGGCCCTCGCCTTCGACATGCTCGCCCCCGAAGGCTACGGCGAAATCATCGGCGGCAGCCAGCGCATCCACGATTACGACCTGCTCGTGAAGCGCCTCCGCGAACACAATTTGCCGGAAGAACCGTTTCAGTGGTATCTCGACCTGCGCCGCTACGGTAGCGTCCCTCACGCCGGCTTTGGCCTCGGCCTCGAACGCACCGTCGCCTGGATTTGCGGCACCGAGCACATCCGGGAAGTGATACCCTTCCCGCGCATGATTTATCGGGTATACCCTTAATAGCCGCAGCTTAATCGCACAAGAAAGAGCTTCGATATGCCGCAAAAAGTCAGGATTATCGGTGTGCCTATGGACCTCGGCCAGAGCCGCCGCGGCGTGGATATGGGGCCTTCCGCCCTGCGCGTTGCCGGACTCCAGGCCCGCCTAAAGCAACTCGGCCATCAGGTCGAAGACATCGGTAACATTTCCGTCAAGCAGCCAGAAGAAATGTCCTACGGCGAAAAGCGCGCCAAGTACATGGCGGAAATCACCGAGACCTGCAAGGACCTCGCCGAAATCGTCCAGAAATCTCTCGAGGAAAATTTCGTCCCGCTGGTTCTCGGCGGCGATCATTCCATCGCCGCGGGCGCCGTCACCGGCGTCGCCGCGCACTTCCGCAAGGAAAAAAAGCAGATCGGCTACATCTGGCTGGACGCCCATGGCGACATGAACACTCCGGAATCCTCGCCCTCCGGCAACGTTCACGGCATGCCGCTAGCCGCCGTGATGGGTTACGGCGCGCCCGAACTCGTCGAACTTCTCGGTTTCAAGCCCAAGGTCGAACCGCAAAACATCGTGCTCGTCGGCGTCCGCGATCTCGACGTTCAGGAGCGCCGCCTGGTCAAGAAATCTGGCGTGCGCGTTTTCACCATGCGCGACATCGACGAGCGTGGCATGCGCGAAGTCATGGCCGACGCACTCAAATACGCCACTGACGATACCCACGGCATTTCCATCAGCCTGGACATGGACTTCGTCGATCCCTCCGACGCTCCCGGCGTCGGCACCCCTGTACGCGGCGGCGTCACTTACCGCGAAGCTCATCTCGCCATGGAAATGATCGCGGACAGCGACGCCATGGCCGCCATGGAAATCGTCGAAATCAACCCCGTCATCGACGAACACAACCGCACCGCCCTCCTCGGCGTAGAACTAATCCTCTCCGCCCTGGGCCAAAAAATCCTCTAAAAGGTAACTTGGAAACTTGAAAGCGCTGTTCCTGCAAATGCAGTAATTAACGAAGACGTTAGAAGGTGGGCAAGCCACTAACACGACGCCGCTCGTCGCGTCATTGCGACACAGTACGAGGAAATTTTCGATCGTCCATCTGATCTTGGTATCACACCTAACCGCCTTCCCAGACCAGTCATTCCGACCGAAGCCTG
>DATCOK010000561.1:0-12505 GCA_036564765.1 Candidatus Acidiferrum sp.
GTCTTGGGGTCGTTCGAAGCGTGCGGCACGGCGGCGCGCAATTTCTCGCGGTATTGCACGGCGGACTCGTTGGCGGCGGCGCGAACCTGATCCTTGGCGCGCATGGCTTCGAGCATTGAGGAGAGATCGGCGGCTTTGTCCGGATCAATGGACTTGGACGAGATGGAAATATCGGCGTCCGATGCGGAAGCCTGCACGGGATTTTGCGACGCGCCTTGCGTGGCGATGATGAACGCGACGACGTAAATGGCGATGAGTGCGAGAACGGCCTTCATACTTTCCTCCGTGGCGTCTGTTGCTCGCCACAGCCAACATTGTAGGAAGCGCAAGCGTTTTTAACTGGATCTGCGAAGGCCAGTCATGACGCGGGATTTACCGCCAGTTCGGTCAGGGACAGAACTGCCCTTAGGTCCCAGTGGGTAAATCGGGGGAAACGGGCGATGGGTTACGGGGTTTTTCGCCAGCGTTCTTTATGCAAGGCGGGCGGAGTCTGTTAGGATGCCGCTCCATGACTGAATCCAGAGCTGCGGAAGAGCACGCGCCGCAAGCCGCTGTGACCGAGGCGGTAGTCGATCGCGAAGCCGGGCTGCACCGCGGTTTATCGGCGCGGCAAGTGGCTATGATCGGGCTGGGATGCACGATCGGCACCGGCTTGTTTCTCGGCAGCGCCATTTCGGTGAAATTGGCGGGGCCGGCGGTGATTGTGAGTTTTCTGCTGGGCGCATTGATTACCGTGCCTGTGATGTGGGCGTTGGCGGAAATGGCCGCGGCGCACCCGGCGGCGGGTTCGTTTGGCTTGTACGCGGAGATGTACCTGCATCCCTGGGCAGGATTCGCGATTCGCTATACCTACTGGTTATGTCTCGTGTTTGTGATCGGCAGCGAAGTGGTGGCGGCGGGAATTTATTGCAAGCATTGGTGGCCGGGCGTGCCGTCGTGGATATGGATTGCGGGATTTTCGCTGGCGTTGCTGTGGGTAAATACCATCAGCATCAAGAGTTTTGGGACGTTTGAGTTTTGGTTCGCGATGATTAAGGTGGTCACGATTTTCGCGTTCCTGATCCTGGGCGCGATGTTGCTGTTTGGCGTGGGGTTTCCGCGGATTGGCGCGGCGAATTACACAGCACACGGAGGTTTTTTACCCAATGGGTGGGGTGGCGTTGGGCTGGGCCTGACCATGGCGATCTTTAGCTTTCTCGGATTGGAGATTGTGGGGGCTACAGCGGGAGAGGCAGCGGACCCGGCGGTCGCCGTGCCGCGTGCGCTACGGCGGACTTTGGCGACGCTGGTGCTGTTTTATGTGGGCGGGTTGGCGGTGGTGGTGGGCATCGTGCCATGGAATGAACTGGGCTTGGGAGAAAGTCCATTTGTGCGTGTTTTGCGGACGGTGGGAATTCCGGGCGCGGACCACTTGATGAATTTTGTGGTCTTAACCGCGGCGCTTTCGAGCGCGATGTGCAATTTGTATTTTACGTCGCGGCTATTGTTCTCCCTGGCGCGCGGCGGGTACGCGCCTGTGGTGTTGGGAAAATTGAGCAAGCGCGGCATGCCGGTGCCCGCGGTGATGGCGTCGGGCGTGGGATTGCTGGTGGCGCTGGTCTTGTCGCGGTTTTTTGAGAATACGGCATTCGTATTCATGATTGGCGTGGCGTTTTTTGGCGGGCCGTTCGTGTGGATCATGATTTTGGCGACGCACCTGGCGTTTCGTCGCGCCAACGGGCACGCGGGCAAAAAGATACTGCGTTTTGCACCTTCGGGACCGTGGAGTTCGTTATTTGGTTTGTTTGCGCTGCTGGGTGTGCTGATCTCCACGTGGTGGGTACCGGGATTTCGCATCACGATGGAAGCCGGGCCGGTGTGGCTGGTGTTTTTGACTGCGTGCTATCTGATATGGTCGCGAGTGGCCAGAGAGAAAGCCAATCCGTAGCGGCGAGTCCTTCGAAATGCGCGAGTGGCGGCTGCATTGATAGATAACGTTTGCTCGCGGCACGCCGGTCACGGCATGATTAGGCGCGGCCGCAGCGCCCGTTGACAACTTCCTTTTAGCAGGATTCCATGACTGACCTTCTGGAGTGGCGCGGCGAATTTCCCATCCTCGAAAATTCCACGTACATGATAAGCAATTCGCTGGGGGCCATGCCGCAGGCGGTGTACGACAGCATGAGCTCGTACGCGGACTCGTGGGGGCAGCGCGGGATTCGCGCGTGGGAAGAGGGTTGGTGGGAGATGGCGGTTGGGGTCGGCGACCAGATCGCTCCGTTGATCGGGGCGGGCGTCGGAGAAATTTCGCTGCATCAGAACGTGACGATTACGCAGGCGGTCATCGCGTCCTGCTTCGATTTTCGCGGGCCGCGCAACAAAGTGGTGATGGTGGAGCAGGAATTTCCTTCGGTGCAGTATTTCTACAACGAGCAGCGGCGACTGGGTGCGCGCGTGGAGACGGTGCCGAGCGCGGATCCTATCCGGATCGACCTTGAGAAATTTTTGGCGGCGATTGATGAGACGACCCTACTGGTACCTATTTCGCAGGTCTTGTTTCGCAGTTCGTACATTGTGGATGCCCGCGCTATTGTGGAGCGGGCCCATCGCGTGGGCGCGCACGTGGTACTGGACGTTTTTCAGGCTACTGGGGCGATCCCACTGGACGTACGGGGACTAGGCGTGGATTTTGCGGTCGGCGGAGTTTTGAAGTGGCTGTGCGGCGGCCCGGGTGTAGCGTATTTGTATGTGCGCGATGATTTGCGCGCCAAGCTGCGACCGGCGTTGACGGGATGGATGGCGCACCGTAGGCCGTTTGGATTTGAAATTGGCGCGGTGGACCGGCGCGAGGATTCCTACGGGTTTTTGAACGGCACGCCGCACATTCCAGCGCTGTACGCCTGTAGGCCTGGGCTCGAAATTGTGAATAAAGTAGGTGTGGCGGCGATACGCGAGAAGTCGATGAGGCTGACTGCGCGGATCATGGCGGGCGCGAAGGCGCGAGGCTGGAGTGCGAATACTCCGGCGAACCCTGCGGAACGCGGAGGAACCATCTCAGTGGAGTGTCCGCATGCCGCGGAAGTGTGCCAGGAATTGATCCAGCGAAATATTCTGGTGGACTACCGGCCCAAAGCCGGCGTGCGCATCTCACCGCATTTTTACAACAGCGAAGACGAATGCGACTTTACGCTCGCGCAAATGCAAGAGATCGTCGCGGCACTAGAGAAGAAGAGCGGCGCGGCGATTGGTAGCGGGGCGGAATGAGTGCTCCGAAATTCGATCTTTCCATCGTAATTCCTTCTTACAACGAAGAGTTGCGCTTGCCCGCCACGCTGGAACGCATCGCGGAATACCTGGCGACGCTGGGATTGCGGACAGAAGTTCTGGTAGTGGATGACGGCTCGCGCGACCGCACCGCGGTGGTGGCCGAATCGTTTCGTTCCAAACTTCCTGGATTGCGGGTGCTTTCGAACGGCAGCAATCACGGAAAAGGCTACAGCGTGCGGCACGGAATGCAAGAGGCCTGCGGCGACATTGTGCTGTTTACCGACGCCGACCTTTCGGCGCCGATCGAAGAATCGGACAAGTTGCTTGCGGCGCTGAAGCAAGGATACGACGTGGCCATCGGATCGCGCGCGATGGATCGCAGCCTGATCAGCACGCACGAATCGCTGTTTCGGGAGTTTGCGGGAATTATTTTCAACAAAATTGTGCGCGCGGTGCTGCGCTTGCCGTTCGTGGATACGCAGTGCGGATTCAAAGCGTTCCGGCGGGAGCGTTGCCGGATTATTTTTCAGCAACAGCGCATTGAAGGTTTCGGATTCGATCCGGAATTACTTTATCTCGCCCGGCATCACGGATTGAAGGCGATTGAAATTCCAGTGCGCTGGGGGCATTCGCCGGCGACCAAAGTAAACATGCTGAGCGACAGCATGAAAATGTTCGTGGACATTTTTGCGATTCGCTGGAATGCGCTGCGGGGGCGGTACCCAAACCCGCGGGACGAGCGGCTTGAAACGACCTGACTTTGTAATATAAAGTACTTGACAGGCGTAACCCTCTTTGGTAGTTTTCTGCGCATGCTGAAGTCCAGCTCCGCACCCATTGCGAGGACCGGGCCGATTCCCATCGACGCGCGGGCTGCCGATCATCTTCGCTACATTCGGGAGACCATGGAGTCGGCCGCGGAATTCACCGCGGTTCCGGGATGGGGTGGCGTAGCTATGGGCATTACCGCGTTGGTGGCGGCTGCGGCCGCTGCGATGCAGCGCACTCCACGAGCATGGTTCGCAGTGTGGCTGGTCGAAGCTTTTGTAGCCATCGCCATTGCGGCGCCGGCGGCGGCGACCAAAGCGCACCGCGCCAATTCCAAACTTTTTTCGGGACCGGGTCGGAAGTTTCTTTTGAGTTTTGCCCCGCCGATTATCGCGGGCGGATTGCTGACCTTTGAGTTTTACAACGCAGGAACGGTTACACGATTGCCCGGCGTGTGGCTACTGCTATACGGCGCGGCGGTGGTCACCGGCGGGGCGTTTTCGGTGCGGGTCGTGCCGGTGATGGGGTTGTGCCTAATGGGCTTGGGCGGATGCGCATTATTTGCGCCAGCGACTTGGGGAAATTTCTTTATGGCCGGAGGATTCGGCGTTTTGCAAATCGCGTTTGGATTGTGGATCGCGCGGCACTACGGAGGGTAAGAACATGGCGAAATCTTCTTTGGCAATGCAGGATGGTTTGCCGCGGGCGAAGCAGCGCGATGAAGCCCCGATCAACCTGCGGGAGCAGACCCGCCAGGCGGTTGCTCCCGATCTCGATCGGCTGATTCATGAGCGCATCCGGCTGGGCATCGTGAGCGCGTTGGCGGTAAACCGCTCGCTGACGTTCAATGAGCTGAAGGCGCTGCTGAAAACGACGGACGGAAATTTGAGTGTCCATGCGCGGAAGCTGGAAGAAGCGGACTACATTGTATGTTCGAAATCGTTTGACGGGCGGCTGCCCAAGACGGAATACCGGTTGGCGGCCGCGGGGCGGAAGGCTCTGGAGCGCTATCTGAATCACATGGAAGCGCTGATTCGTGCTACCAGGGAGAAGTAAGAAGCCTATGCTTCGGGCTTCTTTTTTTTGGGCCAGTTACTTTGTAACATAAAGTAGTCTGCATCGTAATTCTAAGGGAGCGGTTATGCCATCAATCACCTCTATCGAATCCGCCAGCGCAGCGCGACTGAACCCACGCGGAATCCACGTGGCGATTATTTCCGACGGCAATGGACGCTGGGCGACCTCGAAAGGCTTGCCGCGCTCGGCGGGACATCGCGCTGGAGCGGAGACCGTGCGCGAACTGATCGCGGCGGCTCCGTGCGTGGGAATTCACACGCTGACGCTCTTCGCGCTTTCGTCCGCAAACTGGCAAAGGCCGGCGGCGGAAGTCGCGGCGATCCTGCGGTTATTGCAGGAATATCTGCTGGTGGAGACCACGCGCTGCGTCGAAGAAGGCGTGCATATTACGGTGATTGGGCGGCGTGACCGCTTGCCGGTAAATTTGCGGCAGGTCATCAGCGATTCCGAAGCGGCCACGGCGAGTGGTACGCGGTTGCATCTGCGATTGGCAATCGACTACTCCGCGCGAGAAGCCATCTTCGTGGCGGCCTGCCGATTTTATAAAGTAACGGAGCTGTCGCCCGAATCGTTTGGAAAGGTACTGGCAGAATTTAATCGCGGGGGCTCGACAGATGTGGACTTATTGATTCGAACTGGCGGGGAACAACGGTTATCGGATTTTCTGTTGTGGGAGTGTGCCTTCGCGGAGTTCGTGTTTCTCGAGAAACGCTGGCCGGATTTTACGGCGGGAGATCTGCAGATGGCGGTGCAGGAATTCAGCAGACGGGAGAGGACCCGGGGGAGTCTGCCGGAGGCGGTTGCGGGATAGGGAACGTTTCCTCAGATCACTGGCCGGATCGCAGATTGGTGTTGCGGTCCAGGGCGAAGGCTTTGTGCAGAATACGCAGGGCGGTGGGCGTCAGATTGAACCTGGGCAAGTCGTCTTCCGTGGCAAATTCGACTTCGGTGACATCGCTGGCGGCGACGTGGTCGCCGCTGATGCGTTCGCAGAGATAGTCGGCGATGACGTAGTGGTAGCGCGGACGCGAAGTTGATTTAATGATGGAGCCGGTGGTTTGCGTTTCGGCGTAGACAATGCGTTCGAATACTTCGATGAGTTCGAGAACGCGCACGTGCAATCCGGTTTCTTCAAGTAGTTCCCGCGCGCATCCTTCCTGCAGGGTTTCCCCTAATTCCAGCATGCCGCCAGGAATCGACCATTCGCCGCGAAGTGGCTCGCTGGCGCGACGGATCAGCAAAGCGCGGCCATTTTCGATGACAACGCCGCCGACGCCGACGAGAGGACGCTCAGGATATTCGCGGGAAGAGGGCATGGGCTAAAGCGTTTCCACGCGGAAGTCATGTTTGGTGCCGCAGAATGCTATTCCGCACAGGAACTGCAGCAACACGGTTGACTTCATACGGCGGAGTATATAATACGCTTCACGGCAGGCCGCGGGCTTCGCGAGGCTGCCGGGCCAATAATCGATGGAGGATGGAGCCGTGATTCGCTGCCCAGAGTGTTCGACGGAAATTGATGTGGATGAAGATGAGGTAGAAGAAGGGGAAATTTTGAGCTGCCCCGAGTGCGAATCAGAGCTGGAAGTTTCGCAGACGCACCCGGTACACCTGAATGTCATCTCCGACGATGACGAAGACGACGATGATGAGGACGAGGAAGAGACGGTCGCCGTGGCGGAGAACGGGGACATGCTGGAAGAGGAAGAAGAAGAGGAAGAATTAGACGAAGAGTAAAAAGGTCACATAGTGAGGATTACAACGCCTTTAGGTGTGTGGCATCTTGACCGGCCATAGCTGACATCTAAGCAGTCAGGAGCGACGTGATGCATCGGCAGCGGTGGATCAGCGTTCTCGCACTTTCATCGGTTATTTCCTGGCTGCCATTGGCGGCCGCGCAGGACGCAGCAAGCGGCAATGCAACGTCGGCCAGAGCTCAGGCCGGCGGGGTCGAATCTTCTTCCGCGCACAAATCCAAACCAAGCCACGCCAATGATCTATTGATTCGCGGAACGGTGTTTAATGAGCACGCCTTGGCGCTGCAGGGCGCCAAACTGCGGGTGCGGAGGAGCAGCGAGAAGAAGAGCCGATGGCAGACCTATTCGAATTTTCGGGGAGAGTATGCCATCCGGGTTCCGCAGGGCTCGGATTACGAGGTTGAGGTTGAGAGCAAAGGCTACGCAAAGCAATCGCAAGCAATTCACGGGCAGGCGGGCGAAGGCGAGCAAAAGGCCATTTTTCACATGGAGCCGGCTAAAGGAGGCAAGTGATGAAATACTGGCGAAAAGTTTTCGGACTGGCGATGGCGTTGACGCTACTGGCCAGCGTTGCCGCGGCGCAGGAAGCCAAAAAGGAATCGCAGTTGCGGAGCGTCCACGGAGTGGTCAGCGATAAAAGTGAAACGCCGATTGCCGCGGGAGTGGTGTTCCTGAAGAATACGCGGACGAATGCGGTGCGCAGTTATATAGCGGATGAATCGGGCAACTACAAGTTCAGCGGGCTGGATCCTAATACCGACTACGAAATACACGCGGAGAAAGACGGAGCGAAGTCTCCGACGCGGGCAATTTCGAGTTTCGAAAGTCGCAAAGAAGTGGTGGTGAATCTGAAAATCGACACGAAGAGATAAGTCGTTCGTTTTTTACTGGCTCCCAGAGATCACTTTCCAAGAAAAAAAAACGCACCGCTTTTATACGGCGCGTTTTTCCTTGCAATTAGAGCGTTCCTACTGCTGAGGTTGGGCGGAAGGCTGTTGGCTTTGCGGCCCAATTTGCGTGCCGATCACTTCGCCGCTGACGATGATTTCCACACGCCGATTTTTCTGTCGCCCGGCGGCGGTCCCGTTATCGGCGATGGGGGAGTCCTCACCCAGACCGGCGGCGGTGATGGAGTTTGCGTCGAGACCCTGCTGCACGAGATAGTCGCGAACCGCGGCCGCGCGCTGCTCGGATAATTTCTGGTTAAAGGCCGAGGTGCCGGTCGAGTCGGTGTGACCTTCGATCTGTAATCGCAGGCCGGGATAGGCGAGCACGATACCGGAAAGTTTGGCGAGGGCTTCACGGGCGGGGGGACGCAGGGTGTAGCGGGCGGTGTCAAAGAGCACATCGCCGATGTTGACGACCAGACCGCGGACGGTGTCGCGCGTTTCGAGAATGCGGTTGAACTGTTGGAGGAGCTTGGCGCGCAGTTCCTGCTTGTCGTGCTCGGATTGCTCGGCGAGTTGGCGGGCGCGGTCGGCCTGAGCCTGTGAGTCCTGCGCCTGCTGAGCGGCTTGAGCGGCTTGCTGTTCCGATTGGGCCGCACGATCACGATCCTGGGCAGCCTGTTCGCGGGCTTGCTGCTCCTGCAACATCGCGGCTTGGCGCTGGGCGTCCGCTTCGGCGCGGGCCTTGGCTTCCTCGGCTGCGGCGACCTCGGCTTGCATGCGCTGGCGATCGGCAGTAGCGCGGAGTTGCGCTTCCTCTTCTTGTCCGCGGCGAGCGCGGCGAGCTTCGTCATCGGCCGCACGTTGCTGTTCGGCGATGCGCTCATCTTCCTGGCGGCGGACGGCGATGTTGCGGGCGTCTTCCGCAGCCTGGGCGGCTTCACGCGCGGCGGTGGGTACGGCTTTGCGCTGTTTGCGCAACTGATAATCTTCGGCGCGGCGCAGTGCATTTTCCGCTTTAGCCCACGATTCGGGGGCGTAGCGCTCGGCGCCTTGGGCCTTGGCGATGCGCACGGCGTTGCGGGCTTCGTACAGGGAGAGAGGCACCTTGGAATCGGAGAGATAACGGTCGAGGTGCATATCGTCGTAGGTGCCACGCTGCAGCAGTTCGAATTTGGCGTCGACGGTGCTTACGGAGCCCTTGGTGTCGCCGCGGACCACGTTATCCATGACCACCACTTCGCTGGGGAAGCTGACCGCAAAGTATGGCTCGGCGGTAACAATCATCGCGAAGGTTTGCAGCGTGGTGGTGACTTCGAGCTTGGCCTTGCTGCCGTCGAGAACGATTTCGCCAAGATTGCTGCTCTTGCCTTCGGGCGAGATGGCCCATAGCACGTACGTGAGATAAGCGGAGCCAAAGGTGGTGGCTGGCTCGAGATTGTTGAACTCCGCCTTGATAGCGATGCGGCCGTTACGCGCCTGGATGTCGGCTTTGCCTTCGGCGCGAGGCATCAGCGCGGTGCCTTGAAAATCGATTTTGGTGGAGGTGCGGTCGCGGTAGTTAACGACCTGAGTGGTGCGGGAGACGTGGATGTTGATGAGCGATTTGGAGCGCGCATCGCGGTCGTCGCTGCGGTCCTGAGCTAGTGTGAATTGCGCGATGGCCAGTGCGAGAAGAAGAGCGCCGAATACTTTAACCATGTTTCCTCGATTCTTGGGGATTGGAGGAGCGGGGAATAAACAATCCGACGATGAATGATAGCGAGTTAGGCCCCGGGTGCGTATCAGGGGAAGTAGGTATGCGACTTGCCGCCGCTATGGAGGCTACAATTTTTGTAGAAGCCATATAGATCGACGGAGGGAAATTCGTTGGCCCGCCCATTTTACTCCACCGAATCGGAAATATGCCGGCGACTTGTTTTCCATCGCGGCGTATTGTTGGTCATTTTCCGAAATTAAGTCCGAGGACGTTGCGAATTAGACCAGACCGCTGATTGGTGCCGGCGGAGGGAATCGAACCCACGGCCCACGATGAAATCACGTAAGTTATAGATTCTACGAATCGCCAGAAACTCCAAAACCGCCAGAAACGTGTTTCGCGGTTACGCGGCGGCTACGCGGAACGCTGCAACGGATTTTCATGGCGGTCGGAATCCTGGGTACGCAAAAATCTGTTTCGTATATGAAGACCAACTAACGCTCCTCCGGGACCCACTTTTTCCCCGCAAAAATCCGGCTGGCCAGGACCTCCGAAAGGCGAACTTCCTGGCGAGAATGCAAAATTCATTCTCCCGATATTTACTCGATTTTTCGCATTCTTATGTAGGAAGGGCCTATTCAGGGGGATCGTTGGCCTACGGGTGCGTTGAGTGGCAAGGATTGTAGGACTATGGACTGTCGAATCCGGTTAACGGGTCGTGCACGACTGAAATTTCTGCTCGCCTCTGGCTAGGAATTTATTCTTCGGCGCTTGGCGCTGTGAAGATCTTGTGGCGGATAGCATAGTGAATGAGTTCGGTGAGGGAATGCAGGCCAAGCTTGAGCATGATTTTCGCCCGGTGCGTCTCCACTGTCCTGATGGTAATTCCTAGCTCGACAGCAATTTCCTTATTCGCTTTTCCCTCTGCCAGGAGTCGAATTACTTCAATCTCGCGGGGAGTTGGCCCGGCTTGCGAATGCCCCATTTTGTCCACTTGATTTCCGGTCTTAAGGAATCCCTTCAGTACCATGTCGGATATTCTGGGTGTCAAGAATTGCTTACCCGCAGAGACCTGTTTCACTGCCTTTACGAGCTGCGTTGCAAGATCGGATTTTAAGACATAGCCAAGGGCTCCGGCATGCAGGACCCGACGCACCATCTGATCGGAATCGTGCATGGTGAGGACAATAACTTTGGTAGTTGGGACTTCCTCTCGAATCTGGCGGGTAGCCTGAAGGCCGTCTAAATCGGGCATGCTGATATCAAGGATGACTACGTCGGGTTTCAGCTTATTTGCTTTTTCTACCGCTTCGCGGCCGTTCATGGCCTCGCCGACGACGATCCAGCCACGTCGAGCGCGAAGGAGTCCTCGTATACCGCGCCGGACGAGTTCGTGGTCGTCCGCCACCAGGATACGAAGTCTTTTCGTGGCACTAGTCATCTGCCGGTATCGTCACGCGCACCGTGGTACCGTCTTCGCTGGATTTAATATCGAGATGACCGCCTATAAGGGTGACTCGCTCGTGCATGCTGGGGATGCCGACCCCACGTCCAAAGAACACTTTCCCGCTTCCGGAAATTCCGCTGCCTTCGTCGCTTATCTCTAGCGAGATCTTTTCGGTGTCACGCTCAATTCGTATCTTGGCTTGGGGACTTCCCGAATGCCGCTGAATGTTTGTGAGACTTTCTTGAACGACCCGGAAAAGACCCAACTCGACATGTGGCTTCATCCGTCCGAGACGCGGCGATATCTCCAGTTCAACTTCGATTCCAGTCCGTTCCGTGAAGCCACCCGCGTAGTGAAGTATCGCATCCTCAAGTCCGGCTTCATCCAACATCGGCGGGTGCAATAGATAGGAAAGGGTGCGGACCTCCCGGATGCACTGATCCGCTAACGCTTGGCATTGCGAAGCGAGCTTGCGCGACTTCCTGCTGGACGAAGGAATGGAAGCATGAAGTTGACTCAAGGTAGTTGCCAGAGCTACGAGATCTTGGCCGGTAGAGTCGTGCAATTCCCTAGCGATTCTCCGCCGTTCCTCGTCCTGCAAACGTAAGAGCTGACCTGAAAGTTGCCGCAACTCCTCTTCGGCCTGTTTTCGATCTTCAACATCTGTGTTTGTCCCATACCACCGTACGATGCGTCCTTTCGCATCGCGGAAGGGAAGGCCACGCGCCAAGAACCAACGGTAGGTGCCGTCGACTCTGCGGTGACGCTCTTCTTGTTCGTAGGGCGTCCCCTTTGTCACGGACTCGTGCCAGGCCCTTAGGACGCGTTCGCGGTCGTCGGGATGAAGCATGCTCTGCCAGCCGTCGCCTTGCAATTCTTCGAGCCCTAGTCCCATGTAGGAGCGCCAACGTTCGTTGCAATAATCAAGTGTGCCGTCAGAGGGGCCACTCCAGATCTGCTGCGGGATCGCATCGAGCAGCGTCTGCGATTGGCTCTCCCACCGCTTGCGGTCCTCAATATCGATGGTTACTCCGTACCACTTAACGAGGTTTCCATGGTCGTCTCGCAGCGGCACGGCCCGAATTAGGAACCAGCGATACTGCCCGTCGGCCCGCCGGAGACGTGCCTCTTTCTCAAAGGGTTTCTCGGCAGCCAAAGCAGCGCACCATTCATCCATCAAACGGTCGTCAGGATGGAACGCATTCATCATCCAGCCCCAGCCCAGACCTTGCTCCAAGCAAAGGCCCGTATATTCCCGAAAATTTCGGTTGAGGAAATCAGCCGAACCATCAGGCAATTTGCGCCAGACTATTATGGGAATTGTGTCAATGATAAGCCGCAGGCGCTCTTCGAGAGCATTTGACGCTTCGTCGGCATTGCTGTGGTCATGTTGGCCCCGGTTTGGCTCATGGTGCGCTCCACCAGACCGACCCAGCAGCTGTCAGGGCATTGCTCCTCTTAGTGGCTGCAAGTCTTGTATTTCAATCGGAGGTGACCACTTACGCTGCCGCTTCGCTGCGCCGATGGTACTCCAATCCCGGGGAAATGGCTCGCAGTCTCGTCCAGCGGGACCTGCTTTGCATTCTTCGGATTCAGCGTTAGAGCGAAGACCGCTGGATTAGCG
>DATCOK010000562.1:0-3412 GCA_036564765.1 Candidatus Acidiferrum sp.
GGCGTAGAGAGGTCGGCCTGCACGGGATGAGTGACCGGCTCGGGGACGGTACGCACGAGATATTTCACGGGGAAGTTGACGGCGGTCGGCGGCAGAGAACTCTTGATGGGCGGCAAGGCGCGCACGTAGACGATGATGCTGGCGAGATCCTCGTCGGAAAGATCCTTAAAGTGCGAGTACGGCATCATGGGAAATAAAGTTTTTCCGTCGTGGCTGATGCCTTCGCGGATGGCGCGCGCCAGTTGATCGTCGGTGAAATTGCCGACGCCGGTTTCGGGGTCGGAAGTGATGTTGGGAGCGACGAGGCGGCCGGGGAAACCGAGAATATTGAAAATCTGGCCGGAGCCCCACTTGGAACGATCGGCCATTTCGGGGCCGGTGGGGCCGTCTTTCACGGGCGAGTGGCAATCGATGCAGCCGGCGACGTGCTCGGCGAGGTAGGTTCCGCGCTGGAGGCGCTCTTGAGTGCGATCGAATTTGCGATCGGTGAGGGGGCGGGATTTAGGTCCGAGGAAGGGGCGCCAACCGATGGTGGCGCTGATGCCGATGACGGCGAGGACGAGGACCAGGAGCACAACTACACCGAGGGCTTTCAGGATTTTTAGCATCATGTGCGGGGGAAGCTCCGTTGTTTTGTCGGGATGATGGTCCCGCATTTTAACACGGCGGAATTCTTGAGCAACGGATTTAGCGCTGAGTGGCTGGAGTTGCGGGCGCCGATGTTGCGGGGGTGCTCGCGCCGGAAGCGGTTGCGTTGGCTTGGAGTAATTGCGGATTCTGCAAAGCGGGCAGCCATTTTTCACGGAGGGCGGCGAACTCCGGCCAATTTTTTGCGCGACGGGATCGGAGGGCGGCAGGCCGAGCTTTTCGAAATTTTTGTACTGGCCTTTTTGCAGGATGCGGAAATCGAGATGGGGGCCGGTGGAGAGGCCGGTGCTGCCGACCACACCGATGATTTTTCCGATGGCGACGTGTTCGCCGGCGCGCACGTAAATGCGGGCAAGATGGAGATACATGGTTTCGTAGCCGCTGGAGTGGAGGATGTCGACCATGTTGCCTTCGCCGCCTTTGCGTCCAGCGAAGGAAACTTTGCCGGCGCCGATGGCTTGGACGGGAGTGCCGATGGGCGCGCCGTAATCGGTGCCGAGATGCGCGCGATAGGTTTTCAGGATGGGATGGAAGCGCGCTTTGCTGAAATGCGAAGTGACCGGCGCGGCGAATTTCAGGGGAGAGCGGAGAAATTGTTTCTGGAGGGATTTGCCGTCGGCGGTGTAGTAGGCCAGTTGATTCAGGGGGTCATGGAAGAGCAGGGCTTGATATTGTTTGCCACCGTTGTCGTATTCGGCGGCAATAATTTTCCCGTAAGCGGCGGGCTGGCCTCCGGCATATTTCTTTTTTTCGAGGACCACGCGAAAGGTGTCGCCGCGGCGCGGGTCGGTGTAAAAGTCGAGGTCGTAGCCGAAGATTTGCGCGAGGCGCATGGTGAGTTCGGGGGATTCGCCGGCCTGGGCGACAGCGTTGAAGAGCGAATCGTCGATGCGGCCGGAGACAACGGAGACTTCCATGGTGCTGGGGACGGCGTCGACTTCGGCGGAGTACGAATTTTCGTGTGGGACGATTTTAAGGACGCGGTCGGGATCGATGCGGTAGACGATTTCGCGAAGGGCGCCTTGCACGGAGCGGGCGACGGAGATGAGATTGCCGGCGCGAATCTGTCGGAGATTGAAGGCGCGCTGGGCGGCCGCGGAGACGCTGGAGGCTTCGGAGGTGGAGAGGCCGAGTTTTTGCAGGGCCACGGTGAAATTTCCGGAAGGGACTTTTTGTTCTACGGGGATGGGGGTGATATCCGAAGCGGAGGCGGCTTCTTTTTGGGCGAGGTCGGCTTCGCGCTGGTATCGGATGGTGGCGGCACGGCGGTGGTGGAGGGAGAAGAACGTGATGATTATTGCGAGAGTTGAGGCGGTCAGGAGGATGAACTGAAGGCGGCGGCTCATGATTTTGAAGCAGACGCTGAGTTTTTCGAAATATTTGGATGGCGCGTAGTGGAGTGGACCACGGTGGAAGCTTAACTGAAGCGGGGGATTTTTGGCGAGTGAAGGTTTGCGTAATTCGTGGAGAAAGTCGGCGATCCTAAGTTGAAACTTGGTGAAAGAACTCTCTGACGGCTGATGCTATCAAAAATTTATTGGCCGGACTTGGGAACTGGGAGGTTGCCGGCGGTGGTTACGGTGGCAAAGTAATTTTGTTCGCGGAGGCGGCGGTAGATGTGGCCGGCGACTTGAGCGGCGGTGGGGCCTTTTACCCGGCGGGTGTTGCCGCGAAGAAGAACGGCTAGCGCGATTTTCGGATGGGTTTCATCGGCGTAGGTTACGAACCAGCCGATGCGAGAGGGAGTGACGTGGTCGTCGCAAGTGCCGGTCTTGCCGAGCGGAGTTTCGTCGCCGCCGCTGTCGAAGCTGGATTTGCCGGTGCCGTAGAGAACGGCGGCGAGCATGCCTTCGCGAATTTCAGGGAGAATCTGGCTGATGTTCAATTCCCTTTTCACGCGCGGCTCGAAAGCCTGAACATCTTCGGCGCTACGGGGATACTGCAGATAATAAAGAGTACCGCCGTTAGCGAAAGCCGCGGCCAGCGAGACAAGCTGGAACGGGGTCATCTGAATGCCTTCGCCGAAACTGGACATGCGGGCGACGCCGCCGTGCGCGGGCGGCTGCATGGGAAACGCGCCGGGATGTTCTTCGGGCAGGTTGTAGCCGGAAAGTTCGCCGAGGCCGAGCAGGCGCGCGTATTTGGAGACGGTGTCAAAACCCATGCGCAGACCAAGCTGTTCGAAAAATTGATTGTTGGAATGGGCCATGGCGTCGGTGAGATTCATGTACTTGCGGCGGCCGACTTTCAACATGGTGTCGCGATCGATGACGTTTTCTTCAAGAGCGGCGAGGGCGATGGTGGGCTTGATGGTGGAGCACGGAATGTAGCCCTGGCCGAACGCGATTTTCTGATTGACGACGGTGAGGATGCGGCCGGTGTTGGGATCGACGGCGACGACTGCGCCGTTGTAGCGGCCGAGGCCTTCAACGGCGGCCTGGCGGACGATGGGATCATCGAAAGTGGTGATGTCGGCGCTGGAAGAATCCGCGTAGGTCGGAACTCCGCCGCGATAACGAGCCACATGGCGTGTTTTCTTGACGGGCCTGACGGGACCGGGAGCAGCGGGCGCGGGAAAGACGCACAGGGTCGCGAGCACAGTTGCAGCGAAGGCTTTGGTGAAATCGTTCACTACCGACACCTCAAACTTCTTCAATCGTCTTTTGCAAAACTGTGCGGGAGTTGATTTTCATCGAAGCCGCCGCATTGGTCAACTACAAACGTGGGAGCATCTCCGGTGCCACCGCGCCGCGCCCTTCATAAG
>DATCOK010000563.1:0-2855 GCA_036564765.1 Candidatus Acidiferrum sp.
GGCCAGGCTCAACGTATAGGCCAGCACGGTGAGGATGAAGTAGGGATGATGCATGATTCGTGGCTGCTGGGCTCCCGAACTATTGCTCACGCCGAGGCGGCTTCCACTGCTTGAATCGTATGTTTGAGTATAGCCCACGGGAACAGTCACTTACAGCCTGAGTGAACTGCAGCAAGGAGTGGGAGGATTTGCTATTCTCAGAGGCGGGCGGCGAGCTCGCTGCCTAGCCACTCATACTTCATGAAACCGCCCAAAACGACCGCGACGCTTGACGGCTCCCAAGCGGGCCAGCTCAACCGCAAAGAGATGTTCTTGCGCGCTTGCCGCGGCGAGAAACCCTCGCGGGTGCCGGTTTGGATGATGCGTCAGGCGGGCCGCTACCTGCCGGAGTACCGCGCGATTCGCGCCAACCGGCCGTTTTTAGAAGTGTGCAAGACGCCGGAGCTTGCGGCCGAGGTTTCGCTTCAGCCCTTTCGCATCTTAAACGTCGACGCGATTATCGTCTTCTCCGACATTCTGATTCCCGCGGAAGCCATGGGCATGCACCTCGAATTGAATGATGCGGGGCCGAATCTGCCCAGTCCGATTCGCAGCGCGGCCGACGTGACCAAGCTGCATGGTTTCGATCCAGAGCGCGAGACGGGATTTTTGCCGGAAGCGATTCGGCGGATTGTCCGCGAGGTTGGGCCGGATGTTCCGGTGCTGGGCTTTGCCGCGGCGCCCTGGACGCTGGCGTGTTACATGGTGGAGGGCAAGACCAAAGAAGGCTTTTCTACTGTTAAGAGTTTTCTGTATCACGAACCGGAAACCTTCCGCGAATTGCTGGTCAAGATTGCGCAAGCGACAATTCCCTACTTGAACGCACAGATTGCCGCGGGGGCCGCGGCGGTGCAGTTGTTTGACACCTGGTGCGGCGAGTTGAGTCTGGCGGACTATGAGCAGTTTGCATTGCCGGCGATGCAGCACGTCATTTCCGGGATCGATGCCCGGGTGCCGGTGATTTACTACACCAAGGCGTCCGCGCACTTGATGCCCGCGGTGGCGCGTGCGGGCGCGAACGTATTAAGTGTGGACTGGCGCGCGGATTTGGCGGCGCTGCGTGCCATGCTTGGGCCAAAAGTGGCTATACAAGGAAATGTAGATCCAGCGATTTTGCTTGGACCGGTCGAGAAAATTCGCGGAGCGACCCGCGAGGCGGTTGACGCGCTGGGCGGCGCGGGGCACATTCTGAATCTGGGCCACGGTATCTTCAAGCAGACGCCGGTCGAGAACGCGCGGGTTTTTATTGAGACGGGCCAGCAACCGGTCGCCCGAGCGGCGACAACGAGTTCTACGGATGAACAGCAAGTTCCAGAAAAATCGGCGCCCGCTTCCCATGGGCGTTGAGGAACGATTGTGACCAGCGCCATTCCCAGCATCGAGCGAATGCGCGAGGAGTTGCGCGTCAGCGAAGAATTTCTGGCGCGCTATAACCGGCCCGGCCCACGCTACACCAGCTATCCGACCGCGCCGGTGTGGAACGATGCGTTCGGTCCTGATGATCTGGAGGCGGCGCACGCGGAAGCGGAGCGCGCCAAGACACCTGTTTCGCTCTACATGCACCTGCCTTTCTGCGAAAGCCTCTGCCTCTTTTGCGCCTGCAATGTAATTATCCAGAAGGATAAGCGTGTGGCTTCGCCGTATGTGGAGATGTTGAAGCGCGAAGTGGAGCATGTAGCGCTGGGCATTTCCCGGGAGCGTCAGGTCGTGCAGTTTCACTGGGGCGGTGGCACGCCCACCTATCTGACACCGGCGCAGCTCGCGGACCTATTTGGATTCGCGCGCGAACATTTTTCGTTTTCTCCGGATGCCGAGATTGGGATCGAGATCGACCCGCGAGTCACCACCCGCGAACACCTGGAAACATTGCGGGGATTGGGTTTCAACCGCCTGAGCATGGGGATCCAGGATTTTAACCCGGAAGTGCAGGCGGCCATCAACCGCATTCAACCATTCGAAATGACGCGCGATCTGCTGCAGGCCGCGCGTGACTTAAAATTCGATAGCATCAATGTGGACTTGATCTACGGCTTGCCGTATCAATCTCCGGAGCGTTTCAGCCATACCGTCGACCAGATTCTGGAGTTGGGACCGGACCGTATCGCGCTGTTCAGCTACGCGCACGTGCCGTGGCTGAAAAAACAGCAGGGTGCGTTCGCCACACACTTGCCCGAGGGCATGGAGAAATTTGAGATTTTTCGCTCCGGACTGATGAAGTTTATCGAGGCCGGTTATCTCTACATCGGCATGGACCATTTTGCGAAGCCCGGCGATGAGCTGGCGGTTTCGCAGCAGGAACGCACGCTGCACCGCAATTTCCAGGGCTACACCACCAAAGCCGGCGCGGATTTGTACGGCATGGGCGTAACGGCCATCAGCGCGTTTCAAAATGCCTACGCTCAGAATCAGCGTGAATTGCCGAAATGGCAAAGCGCCGTGGAGGATCGCGGCATTGCCACCATGCGCGGCTATCGCTTATCGGACGAAGACCGCCTGCGCCGCGCGGTCATTAACCGGCTGCTGTGCCACACCGTAATTTTTAAAGACGAGATCGCGCAGGAGTTCGGCGTCGATTTCGATGAGTATTTCGCCGCCGAACTCCGCCAATTGGAAGCCCCGAGCGAAGACGGCCTGGTGTTACTCAACGACAAGGAAATTCGCGCCACCTGGCTCGGCAGAATTTTCATACGAAACCTCGCGATGATTTTTGACCCATACCTCGAGAAGCAGCACTTAAACGCCAAGCCGCTGTTTTCGAAGACGCTGTAATCATCCCGCATGCTCGCAACCGCACTGTGAGTTCCCCTATACAAGCC
>DATCOK010000564.1:0-5878 GCA_036564765.1 Candidatus Acidiferrum sp.
TACCGATGCCGCTCAACAATTGCAATTTCATTATGCCGGTCGAGGGGTGATACGACAGGGCGGACCCGTCGACTTTTACTGCCAAGAACCTGTCTGGTACCCCGGAATCATAGAAAAAGACATACCGCGACAAGCCTTTCGCTCCAACTTCGAATTGACCTTCCACAGTCCTTCGAAATTTCAGCTTTTCGCCACCGGCCGCAAGACCCACGACGGAATCGAAAATGGCAAACGCCTGACCACCTGGGTCAGCGATGCGCCAGTCAGCGCCGCGGGTTTTGTATTTGGCGACTACTTGTCTCGACTGCAGCACGCCGATGGTGTCGATCTTCAGATTTACGTCAACCGCCAGGACGACAACTTGCTCAGATCGCTCACTCAAGGGGCCAGGGATCCGCTTCACGATCGAGACCAACGCGACGTCGCGACTGGACTGACGCGCGCCGCGCCCTCGGTGGGCATTTCTCCCTCGCTGGCCGACGCCCTCTCTCAGTTAGCGCCAGACACCTTGGCCAAAAGCATAACCGTTGAAGTGGGAAATACCGTAAAGGTCTTCCAGAATTATTTTGGCCCTTACCCCTACTACCAACTCACCGTCACCGACGCCGCGCTCCAGAATCAGGGGCTTCCCGGCCTGCTCTTCTTGGGCTGGCCGAATTTCTTGAATCCCACTCAAAAGGCCGCCATTGGAATCAACCGCACCCGGGACCTTCCGGATTTCGGGGACCTTCTGCGCGGCTATGAAAATTCACGCCAATGGTTTGGCCAGTCCGTCGGCTGGAAGGGCTACCATGATGTTTGGCTCTCCGATGGTTTTGCGGAATTTTCCGCAAATCTATATCTGCAGTATCGCGAAGGGCCCAAAGAGTTTCTCGATCGCTGGCGTGCGGTGAAACAACGTCTGTATCGGCTCGATTCGCACAATCGTCCGATCGAATCCTTAGGACCTATCTCCCTTGGCTGGCGTCTCGTTTCCAGCGAGTCCGATCCTCGGGCATTTTTGGACCTCGTATCTGCCAAGGGCGCCTTCGTTCTTCACATGCTCCGCATGCAGCTCTATGACGTACGCAACGCCGATCCGGATCACCTCTTCAAGGAAGTGATGCAGGACTATTGCAAGACCTTTGACAACAAGCCTGCCTCGACGGCCGACTTCAAGGCCGTCGTCGAACGCCACATGATTCCCTCGATGGATCTCGCTGGAACTCACACAATGGACTGGTTCTTTGACCAATATGTCTACGGCACGGGGATCCCCCGATACACGCTCAAGTACACCCTGGAGAATGCTGCCGACGGAAAAAAGCACCTGAAGGGCACCATCACCCGCAGTGGAGTTCCCGATTCCTGGAAGGACGATTTGGTTCTATATGGTCACTCCGGCGGAAACTCCATGCGTCTAGGAATCATTGGAGCAACCCACCCCGAACAAAACCTGGATGCCATGCTCCCCGGAAAAATCGACAAAATCTCCATCAACGATCAGGAAGACACCCTCGCCGAAGTGACCCAATAAGACAGCCGGATGGCGCACCGTTAAGCTCTAAGTGGTTTTGGGTCGCCCGTCCTTTGCGGGTTTGCCTCTGCCAAAGGGTGGAGCTTTTTCTTGGTGCGCGTCGCCGCAAATCCAATCTCAGATTCAGCCAGCATTAGAAAGTACAGTTTCGAGACCTGTACTTTTTGTTTTTGGAGTATTCATACCCAATTAGTAAAATTTGGTCATGATCGCTCCAAAACCAGGCCCATCCGCGGGCCGATCCGATATTCCGACAAGGCCTCGGTTTTCCACCTACCCAACTGGTCTAACCTCCGACCCGCTCGCTTCGGTTCTCGGCCCATCTTTACCGCGTCCGGCTCACCACTCCTGGCCGCACTCACCCATTCCGCACGGCCCGGATCACCCCACCCAGCCCGACTCGGCACTCCGCCCAGCCCAGCTCTCTTGCAGTTTTTTGCGTTTTTTTGCTGCCATTTCAGCTCTCGCTCCTTTGTTTTCAATACGTTCCAGGAACTTTTTGCAAAAAGAGGGGGGTACGGGGGTGTGGTCACTTTTCCAACAGGGTACTGCCGGCACCAGCGGCAACGAGGCCCGTGAATGAAAGCTTCAATGCCGCCGAGCCTTTTTGTGGAGCGGTTAGTTTCTGTCGCCCAGGCCGTGTTTTTGTTTACAGATCACGCAGTAAGTGGCAGGTTCGGAGTTGTCAACTTCGTGGAAGACCGGTTTGACGCTATGGATGAAGGCGAAGATGGAAGACAGGTCCTCGTCGCTCATTCTTCGGAAGTAGCTATACGGCATGATGGTGGCGAGATCGCGCACACCGGCGGAAGAGCGGCCCGTGCGAATGGTCTTGATGAAGGTGTTGACGTCGTAGTGGGAGATGCCTGAGGGATGACAGGTGATGTTGGGCGTCACTACATCGCCCCAATCGCCCTTGAGATGCAGGCCTCCGCCGAACATTTTGTCGGCGACCGGGGAACCCTTTTCATCGTAGGGCGTGTGGCAACCGCTGCACTGCGCGACCCGCGTGAGATACCACCCGTGGCGAAGTTGCTCGCTGGCGTCGGGCGGCAGGACCGGCTCCATCTGCGGCAGCATGTCGGTCTGTACTTCGAAGTTCACGCGCATCTTCGGCAGCGGATGTTTTACCGCCGGCAACGAACGGATGTACACGATCACCGAAGCCACGTCTTCATCGGTGAAGCTGCGAAAAAATGCGTACGGCATGAAGTCGATCAGTTTCCTGCCGTCGTGGCCGATACCGTGACGAATGGCGCGTTCAAACTGCCAATCGGCCCAGGTGCCCGCGCCGGTTTCCTTGTCCGGCGTGATGTTGGGAACCACCACCGCGTCGGGGAGCAATTTGTAGTCGTTGTCTTCGTCGCGGATGATTTGGCCGGCGCCTTCTGTGCCGGGTTTGGGTTGGCCGAGACCAGCTCCAAAATCGGAATCGCCGTGGCACTCGAAGCAATGGGCTACGGCGGTCACGAGATATTTGCCGCGAGCCAACCGCTCGGGCGAAGGCTCCGCGCGGAATTCAGCCGCGTCCGCGACGACGGCGGATGCCCCGGCCGTTTGCGCCGGCGAAGCAGCCCCAGCTTGCGCGGGCGCAACTTGCGGTGCAAGACTTTTTAATGGAAGAGCGAAAAAGAAGGCGATGCACACGCAAAGCGATAAAAGAAGCTGGCTCATGCTTCAAATTTCTCCGATGGCCGAAGGCCTATCCACGAGGAAATGCGCGCAGCATAACGCGTTGATTCGCGTTTAGCAATGCACGGAGGTGCCTCAATTTCCATCACGTAGCTCGATCATCGGGTGAGCGAACTGTGAACTTGAATCGAAGCGTTGCCTTCTCATAAGCGGTCTAGTCGTCGCGACGATGGAAAACTCGACCGGCTGGTGACCTGCAAGAGAAAGCGGAACACGCGAATGTGAGAGAGCCAAGCCATGGTGAGGCTGAAAATTGGATGCCCGTGCCGTCGCACTGCTAACAATGCCGCGTCTCGGTTCGTCCATACGCGTAAGCGCCGCCTCTTGCGCCACGCGAAAAAAAAGCGACTCGAAAGGGAACTGTGGCCTCATTCATCCAAGACCTGCGCTTCGCTTTCCGCGGCTTGCGAAAAAGCCGCGGCTTCACGATTGTCGCTGTGCTGACCCTCGCGCTCGGGATTGGCGCCAACGTAGCCACCTTCAGTGTCGTGTATGGCGTCCTGCTGAAACCCTTGCCCTTTCCGCACCCGGAACAACTCGTGCGCGTCTTCGACGATTTGCGTGGCCCCAATGAACGCGATGTAGGCATGTCCGCGCCAGAACTTTGGGATTTGCAGGAGCGCTCCGGAGTATTCCAGGAAATTTCGGCGGTGGCGCCCAGTAATTCCGCGGTCGGCGGTGGAGACCGAACGGTTCGCGCCGAAAGTCTCGTCACCAGTCCCGACTACTTTTCACTGCTGGGAACCAATGCGGAACTTGGGCGCGTCTACACCTCGCGCGATGGCGCGCAGGGATTTCTGGAACCGGTCGTCATCAGCAACGGCTTTTGGCGCCGCTATTACGGCTCCGATCCGCAAGTCCTCGGGCGCAAAATGCGGCTCGATAATGATATGTACACCATCGTGGGAGTGATGCCGGCTGCCTTTCGCCACCCCGGTGCCACGCTCGACACCGACGTGGACGTTTGGCTCGCCACCGGCTTCAATGGCGCGCCGTTCCCAGTTCCGGCGGTCAGGTCCCAGCGACTTATCCCCGCTGCAATGGCGCGGTTGAAGCCGGGCCTGACGCTCGCCCAAGCGCAAGCGCAGCTTGATGCGTATGTCGCGCAACTCAGCTGCAACTATCCGGCCGATTACACCCCTGCTGCTGCGTGGGCCCTGCGGCTTGTTCCGGTGAAAGAAGATCTGGTCGGGCCGCAACGCTCCGAGTTGCTTCTGCTTGTCGGCGCGGTCGGGGTTGTGCTGCTGATCGCCTGCGTGAACATCGCTAATCTCTTGCTGGCGCGCTCTTCCGGTCGCCGGCGCGAGATTGCGATTCGCTTGACCATGGGTGCAAGCCGCGCACGGTTAGTGGCCCAACTCCTGACCGAAAGCGTGCTCCTATCGGTGATTTCCGGTGGGGTCGCTCTGCTTACGGTGCTGTGGCTGAAGAACGCCATTCTCCGTCTCGCTCCAGCCGATATTCCTCGGCTCCATGAAGTTGACATCAGTGGCGGTGTGCTGCTGTTCGCGTTTTTCATTTCCATTGCCACCGGCGTCCTCTTCGGGCTGGTGCCGGCCTGGCAAGCCGCGAACTCCGATCAAATGGAAAATTTGAGGGAGGGCAGCCGCGGCTCAGGAGTCGGCCGGCGCCATACTCGCGTTTCGCGCATGCTGGTCATTTCGGAAGTGGCGCTCTCCATGGTTCTTCTGATGGGCGCGGGCCTGCTGCTGCGCAGTTTTTGGCACGTCCTCGAAGTACACCCCGGGTTCAATCCACATCATTTGACGACCGTACAAATCTGGATTCCGATCTCCAACAATCCCGCCGCGGATCCCTACAGCATCGAGGAGAAGCGCGCCGATTTTCTTCTAAATCTTTCTCGCCGCGTGTCTGCGTTGCCCGGCGTGGAACAAGCCTCCCTTTCAGGCAACGACACTTTGCCCATGAATTCTGGCAGGAACTTTTCGCCTTTCTCAATCCCAGGCCGCCCGCCGGAATCGCAGCGCAACCCGGTCGCCGACATCGCGGTGGTGGATACCAAATATTTTCCCATCATGGAAGTTCCGCTGATTACGGGACGTAACTTCACGGACTTCGATACTTATCAGACCAAACCGGTAGCGGTCATCGACCAGACTCTTGCGCGGCAATATTGGCAAGACAAAGATCCGCTAGGCCAGGAGGTCAAATTTCAATTCGGGCGAGGTCTACAAGGACTGACCATTGTCGGCGTGGTGGGCGACATCAAGTCGGACGGCTTCGAGGCTCCCAGCGTGCCGCATATTTATGTCGCGCTGGGACAGTTCGCGCCCGTCAACGCCGTGGTGTTTCTGCGCGGCCGGGGCGACGTCGCCCAACTCGGCGAAGCCGTGCAGCACGAGGTCGAAACCATCAATCCCAACATCCCGGTGCACAGCGTCATCAGCATGGATCAAATTATCGCCAGGTCGGTCGCGAACCGGCGCTTCGCTCTCGAGCTTCTCGGAGTTTTTGCCGCGGTTGCGTTGTTGCTCGCGGCCGTCGGCATCTACGGAGTGATGTCCTATTCCTTCAGCCAAAGAGTCCGCGAAGTCGGCATCCGCGTCGCGCTGGGCGCACAGCACTCAGATATTTTGTTCATGGCCTTGGGAGAAGGTATGCGCACCGTGACCATCGGGCTGGCGATCGGACTGGCCATGGCCGCCGTCG
>DATCOK010000565.1:0-2670 GCA_036564765.1 Candidatus Acidiferrum sp.
CACCCGCCGCGACAAAAGAAAATGCTGCGTCCGCAGCGCGGCCGTCTGGACCGATTCAATTCACGGACATCACCGAACGCGCGGGCATCCACTTCAAACACAACAGCGGCGCTTTCGGAAAGAAATATCTGCCGGAAACCATGGGCAGCGGCGTCTGCTTCCTCGATTACGACAACGACGGCTGGCAAGATATTTTGCTGGTCAATTCCATGGACTGGCCGGAGCACAAAACCGGCAAATCCTACCCAGCGCTCTATCACAACAATCACGACGGAACCTTTACTGACGTCACGCGCGAGGCTGGCCTCGCGAACGAAGTGTACGGAATGGGTTGTGCCATCGGCGACTACGACAACGACGGCTATCCGGACATTTACATAACCGCGGTTGGTTCTAATCATCTGTTTCACAACCTGGGTAACGGAAAGTTCAGCGACGTGACCGCCAAGGCGGGCGTGAGCGATCCGGGCTTTTCGACCAGCGCGGTATGGTTCGACTATGACAACGATGGGAAGTTGGATCTGTTTGTTTCGCACTACGTCGATTGGTCGGTGGAAAAAGATCAGTACTGCTCGCTGGACGGCAAGGAAAAATCGTATTGCACGCCCCAGGCTTACAAAGGACAGAGCTCGACGCTCTTTCACAACAAAGGCAATGGCACCTTCGAAAACGTAAGCAAGCGCGCCGGGCTTTACGATTTCCTAAGTAAATCGCTGGGCATCGCGCTGCTCGATTATGACCATGACGGATGGCTGGATCTTTTTGTGGCCAACGACACCGAACCTAACAAGTTGTACCGCAATAATCACGATGGAACCTTTACGGATGTGGCTGTGCTTGCCGGCGTCGCTCTTAGCGAAACGGGACGCGCGCGCGCGGGCATGGGCGTGGACGCTGCGGATTATGACGGCTCGGGCTTGCAGAGCCTGATCATCGGAAATTTCACCAACGAAAGCATGTCGCTCTATCACAACGACGGCTCGGGCCTATTTACCGACGAAGCCGCGAGATCGGGCATCGGCCAAATGTCCATCCAGTCGTTGACCTTTGGCTGTTTCTTTTTCGATTATGATCTCGACGGCTGGCTCGATATTTTTGCAGCCAACGGCCACGTATCGGATGACATCAGCGTGGTGCAGCCCAACGTCAAATATGCGCAGCGCCCCAGCGTGTTCCGCAACAGCGGAAAAAAGAAATTCGAAGATGTGTCCGGCAAGCTGGGAGGCGCGCTGCAAAAAGAAGTGGTCGGGCGCGGAGTGGCGTATGCCGACATCGATAATGACGGCGACCTGGACGTGGTGATAACCGAAAACAACGGTCCCGCCCGTTTGCTGCGCAACGATAATGGCAATCAGAACGATATGCTGCGCATCAGGACGGTTGGCGTCCATTCGAATCGTGACGGCATCGGCGCGGTAGTGACGGTGAAGACCAGCAAGGGTGCGCGTATGGTGCAGATGGTGAAGTCCGGCTCGAGTTATCTCTCGCAAAGCGAAATGATTTTGACGTTTGGCTTGGGGAAACCGGAGCCAGGAAAGACGGTTACAGTGGAAATCGCGTGGCCCGCGGGAAAAACCGAGTCGCTCTCGAACGTCGCCGCGAATCAGTTGATCACCGTGCAGGAAGGAAAGGGAATTATTGCGGCCAAGCCGATAACGTTTGGTGCGTCCTCAAAGTTGAAATAAGACTGACTTCAAACTTGTTTCGCGGCAGTCGAGCGCGCTTCCCAAAAGCCGCAACTCTGCAGCAGTTGATTTAACTCCTCGCGGGTCGACTCCAATTTGTGCGCGTTCTCAAGCAGGTCTCGCGCGTCCACCGCGTACCAATTATTGCGAGCCGCAGTACAGAGGCCGGCGATGTTAATCGGGCCGATGGTTGCGGCAATTTGTTTCGCTGCGTCGTGCATTTCTGTCTCAGTTTTACTTTGCGCGGCCAGTGCCAGACATTCCCGCATCGCCGGACCGAAGCGGGCGTCGTCGTGCAGCAGAAATGACGGAGCGAGATGTCGTTTTTGGAGGCGCCGAGCACTTTCCGCGAAGCTGGCGGCCGCAAAATAGAGCATGGAGATGGAAACGAACATCGGAAAGCGATCCATCGTGCGGTACAGGCAGCCGATCAGCCGCGCGGCAGCAAGTAGTTCCGCGTCCGTCTTCTCTGCGTAGGCTTTCAGATAAATCGAGAAGTCAGGCTTGTCCCAATGGTCTTCAAGCAGCTCCGCCAGCCGCGTTACGCCTAGTAATGTCAGCGGAAATCCTGTCGAGAGTAGTGGATCGACGAACCCAGCGGCCGATGGCAACAACGCCCAACGCTTGCCCAGAACTGATTTACTTCGGAACGCCAATCGGGGCATGTACGTAAAGCCGCGCGTTGGTTTCGCGTTGACAAATTGTTTTCTTAACTCTGGAATCGAGTCCACGAGCCGCTGCCACGCGGCCTCACCTTCGGAAAATCGCAGTGTTTGCGCCGTTGTATCCGTGGCCGCTACGCCCGCGCTGGTGATGCCGTTGTTGAATTTCAAAACCCAGATCCAGCCGCCGTCGAAAACGTGATGGACGGCTGCGTCGTCAACCGGATAGGGCGGGAACTGCGATGCGTCAGGCGAAAGTCTTTCTTGCGGTGATCCATCATCAAGCCGGCCAATACCCGTGAAATGGCTGAAGAGCGCTTGGG
>DATCOK010000566.1:0-2316 GCA_036564765.1 Candidatus Acidiferrum sp.
GACGGCACCTTCGTCTGTGCCCCCGCCACACTGCACCGCGTCACGCCACACAAAACCACGCTGCACAAAACCGCCACTACCGTCACACCGTATCTCCGCGTCATGACGCTCGACAATTTCATAAGTTAACAGTCGTTCCGAGTTGCTGCGAAATCACTCGGGCCATCACCGCGTTCAGAGTTTCGCCCGTCTTCGTCAACACAAACGCGTTCGCCGCATCCGACCACCCCAACTTGAAACTGGTCGACAACGCCGAAATCCAGATCTCCCGCACCGGGGTATTCGGCGACACCACAAACTTGGTCTCGTCGTCATCCTCAAACAACACTTCCAGCTTCCCGCTCTCGCCTTCCACGTCGAACCCGTGCTCGTCTCCGGCCGTCAGCAGTTTGCGTTTCAAATCCTCAAACGCCGCGTCCGCTTTTCGTTGAAAATCTTTTTCTTCCAGCATGATTTGAGCCTACACGAAGAAACCGCGCCGGGGAAAGCGCTTCCTGACCAGAAACAACGTCGTGCGGCGTTTTGAATTTGTTAAAGCTGTGACTCGATCGCGTGCGAAATCTCTTCGTAGCTGATCAAACCGGTAATCCGCTTCACCTGTTTTCCATCACGCGAAATGAGCACGCTCGTCGGATACCCCAACAAGCCGCCGAACTTGTCCGCAATCGCATCATTTCCAAGGAGAATCGGATAGCTCATCGTGGATTTTTTTCCGCCGCCCACGTCGAACTGCTCTTTGGCCACGAACGGCGCCACCACGCTCTTCCCCTCTTCATCCATCGCCACGCCCAACACCGTAAAACCCTTCGCCGCATATTTCTGCTGCATGTCGATCAGCCAGGGAATCTCCACCCTGCACGGATCGCACCATGTCGCCCAAAAATTCACCAGCACCACTTTCCCGTTGTAATCCGCTAGCGACACATCCTTACCATCCAGATCCTTGAAGTGCACGTCAGGCGCCGCCAGTCCGATCGATTTGTCCGCCGAATACGCGTGCGTCGATCCGGCCTTGTTCGACACCCGCGTGACCCTATCGGCGTAATACGTCAACCCGATCAGCACCAGCACCGTAACGATGATCACCGCCACATTTTTTGTTTTCATTCCGCTAACGCCTTATGAACCTTAAAGTGAAAATCGATTCAGAAATGTCAGTTTACCCGACAGCCACGTCAGTTTGTTCACGAACACCAACCCGCCCACAAACAGCAGAAGCGCTCCGCTGAATACTTCCACTGCATGCAGGTACTTCCGAAAATTTTGATAGAACCGCAAAAATTGCCCGATGCCCAGCGCCGTCAAAAGAAACGGCACCGCCAATCCCGCCGAATAAATCGCCAGCAACAAAACTCCCCGCGCAATCGTGTCGCTCGCCGCCGCCAAAGCTAAGACCGTCGCCAGGATCGGCCCGATACATGGCGTCCATCCGAACGCGAACGCGAACCCCAGTAGAAACGCGCTCCAGATTCCCGGCTGCCCGATCTTGCTTTGAATCCGCACATCCCGATTCAGCCAGCGCGCCATTGCCGGCCCAAAAAATCCAATCAGCGACAAAGAGAAAAAATGGATCGCGCCGAATCCCGCAAACAGCGGCGCGTGCCGCACCAGCGAAATGACCCCCAGCAAAACCAGCACGCCGCCGATCGCCAGCCCGGTCTTGAACGTCAACTTGATCAGCACGCCCAACAAATGCAGGCCGAAGAGCAAAATCAAAGCGCCCGCGATGGGCGCCAAAACGCCGCGATTCTGCCGTAAAAATGCCCCCACCGCGCTGGCGGACGCTCCGAACGAAATAAACACCGCCGAAAATCCCGCCACAAACGCCAGTGAAGAAGAAAATAATCCCCCCGTCGGCACCTCACCCTTGCGCAACTGCTCCATTCCGATGCCCGACAGCATCGAAATGTACCCAGGCACCAGCGGCAAAACACACGGCGACAAGAAGGACACCAGTCCCGCCAAAAACGCCCCGGCCAGCGATACATCGCTCACGCCTCAGCCCTCGAGCGGCCTATTGGCAAAATTGCAAAATTTGTTGTCATCAGAAATTCGACTGTATCCATTCTCCCATAGGTCGCCAATCCGCGAGTCCTGACCAGGCATTTCAACGGCTCCCGCCTGTACTCCTAAAATTAACTACGTGGAAGGCACTCCATTGGACGGCTCGTAGCCGCATTTCGCTGCATCACCAAGCAGGGATTTTCGCGCCACAGCTGCAATGCAGCCGCGCTAAAAAATCCGTCAGAAACCGGGCGGCCGCCCGCTGCCGCCAATCTCCTCCTCGAACGCTCGCGCTATCCCGAGCAACGCTTC
>DATCOK010000567.1:0-6271 GCA_036564765.1 Candidatus Acidiferrum sp.
CCACGATTGTCATTTATTGGGGCAAGCCTACTGCGTGTCCCGCTTCGCTGGCGCGCCTCGACGATGCGCACTACCTGAAGCTTGGCAAAGACAAGAAGCAGCATTATTCGCGTTCGATCCGCGCGTTAAGCGATGACGAACTCGACGCGCGCCCCGGCCTCGCTACTTTGAAGCCGTTGCCGCACCAAGGCATCGACGATCGTTTCGTCGGCAAATCGTCCGCGTTTTTTTATTGCAACGAAGGGAAGTGGCGCATCTTTCCAGCGAAAGATTCGCCCGCTGCTCAGGACTCAGCAACGAAGAAAGATTCAACGCCCAGCAACTGAAATTCACATAGCTATGCCGAACCGCGCATGACGACCCAACTTCAATTCAACTTGATGCCGGAGCGCCGCATCTGGTCGGTCACCGAACTGACGGTGCGCATTCGCGATGTGCTGGCCAAGAATTTCACCGACATTTTGGTGGAAGGCGAAATTTCCAACTGCCGCGAAGCTCCTTCCGGGCACATCTACTGCACGCTGAAAGATGAACGCACGCAGATTCGCTGCGTCTGTTTCAAAACGCAACTGCGGGCCATGAAATTCCGTCCCGAGGACGGCTTACGCGTCACCGTGCGCGGCTCCATCAGCGTGTACGAAGCGCGCGGCGAATATCAGATTTACATCGAGAGCATCGAGCCGGTGGGACTCGGCGCGTTGCAGCTGGCGTTCGATCAGTTGAAGAAACGCCTCGACGCCGAAGGGCTCTTTTCGCAAGCGCGCAAAAAGCCGCTGCCGGTGTTGCCGCGCTGCATCGGGCTGATCACTTCACCGCGCGGAGCCGCGGTGCGCGACGTGCTGCGCATCCTGCGGCGGCGTTTTCCCAATGTGCATTTGACGCTTTATCCCGTTCGGGTGCAGGGTGAAGGTGCGGCGGCGGAAATTGTGCGCGCGCTGCAATATTTCAATCGTCGGCAAAGCGTGGACGTTCTGATTCTGGCGCGCGGCGGCGGCTCCATGGAAGATTTATGGAGCTTCAACGAAGAAATCGTCGCGCGCGCGATTGCTGAATCGACCATCGCGATTATTTCCGGCGTGGGCCACGAAACGGATTTCACCATTGCGGATTTTGTCGCGGATGTGCGTGCTTCCACTCCGTCCGCCGCCGCGGAACTGGTGGTGCAGACGAGGCGCGAGTTCGACAGGCACATCAACGAACTGCGAGAGAATCTGGTCAGCCAGATGCGTTACCGCGTGGCAGTGGCGATGCGGCGCGTGCATGAGTTATCGGCGCGGCGGGCTTTTCGCCGGCCGCTCGATCTGTTGCGGCAACAACGGCAGCGCTCCGACGAAATGACTTCGCGGCTGGCGCTCGGCCTGCGCGCGCGGCTGGAACAATCGCGCAAACGTTTCACGGTAACGCACCTGCGCATCGTCTCCTTTGATTTTCACAAACAGATCGTGCGGTTGCGCAATGGCACCAATGAATTCGCCGCACGGATCGAACTGGCGCTGCGGGCCAACGTGGCACAAGCGCGCCGCCGCCACGCTGCCGAACATTTGCGGCTGGTCTCCTTCGACTTTCACCGCAAGGTGGGTGCGCTGCGCTTGCAATTGGAACGACGGCAGGCGGAGCTAGGCACGCGCAGCGAGCGATTGTTACGCGCGAAACGCGAGCGCTTCGAACGTCTGATGCTGCAATTGCAAGAGCGCAGCCCCAACGCCGTGCTGCAACGCGGCTACGCGATTGCCACCGACGCGTCCGGCAATATTTTGCGCAACGCAGGACAAGTTGCCATCGGCGCCCAGGTCAACGTGCGGCTGCAATCCGGGAAACTAATCACGGAAGTAAAAACAAAGGATGAGTCGTAATGACGTAAAGCGAAGACCCAGGTTCAGAAAGCGAAACTGGGGCACGCCTGAACTGAAGAACTTTGTTTTAGTGAGTGGAATGCAAAGCGTTAGCTACTCGTCGTCGGAAGAGGAGGCGACTTTCAGGACGGCCAGGAAGGCTTCCTGAGGAATGTCGACCTGGCCTACGCGCTTCATGCGTTTCTTGCCTTCTTTTTGTTTCTCGAGGAGTTTGCGTTTACGGGAAATGTCTCCGCCGTAACACTTGGCCAAAACGTTTTTGCGAATAGCGGCGACGGTTTCGCGGGCGATGACGCGGCTGCCAATTGCGGCCTGGATGGGAACTTCAAACATTTGTCGGGGAATTAATTTGCGCAGACGGCTGACCAGTTCGCGGCCGCGCTCGTAGGAAAATTCGCGGTGAATGATCAGCGCGAGGGCGTCGACCGGCTCGCCGCCGACGAGCACATCGAGTTTGATCAGATCGGATTCAACGTAGCCGGCCAAATGGTAATCGAGCGAAGCGTAGCCGCGCGAAACGCTTTTGAGGCGGTCGTAAAAATCGAGCACGATTTCGTTCAGTGGCAATTCGTAGGTGAGCATGACGCGCGTGGGCGATAGATATTCGAAATTCTTCTGTGTTCCGCGCTTGTCCTGACAAAGTTGCAGGATGCCGCCGACGGAATCTTCATTGGTGATAATCATCGCTTTGATGATGGGCTCTTCGATTTTGGCGATGTCGCTGGGATTGGGAAATTTCGCAGGGCTGTCCACTTCGATCACTTCGCCGCCGACGCGGGTGATGCGGTAGCGCACGCTGGGCGCGGTGGTAATGAGATTCAAACCAAATTCGCGCTCAAGGCGCTCCTGCACAATTTCCATGTGCAGCAGGCCGAGGAAGCCGCAGCGAAAACCAAAACCGAGAGCCACGGAATTTTCCGGCTCGTAGAAAAATGCCGCGTCGTTCAATTGCAATTTACCGAGAGCATCGCGCAACGGCTCGTACTCATCGGCGAGCACGGGAAACATTCCGGCAAAAACCATGGGCTTGATGGCTTCAAAGCCGGGCAGCGCGGGAGCCGGGCGCGAAGCGTCAGTGACGGTGTCGCCCATACGGGCGTCGGCCACGCGCTTGATGTTGGCGACGATGAAGCCCACGTCGCCGGCTTCGAGTTCTTCGAGCGCGACAGGTTTCGGAGTAAGCGTGCCGAGCGTTTCCACTTCGTAGACTTCGTTGCTGTAGACCAGGCGAATCTTGACGTGCTCGGTGAGGCGGCCTTCCATCACGCGCACGAGCACCACGGCGCCGCGGTAGATATCGAACCAGGAATCGAAAATCAGCGCCTGCAGTGGGTTTTCCGCGCTGCCTTTGGGTGGGGGGATGCGCGCGACGATGGCTTCGAGCACATCTTCCACGCCGAGACCGCTTTTTGCGCTGATGAGCAGCGCGTCGGACGCGGGGATGGCGAGTACGCTTTCAATCTGTTCCTTGACGTAGTCGACTTGCGCGGCGGGTAAGTCGATCTTGTTGATGACGGGAACGATGATGAGATTGCTTCCAGCGGCGAGGAACGTATTGGCGACGGTTTGGGCTTCGACACCCTGGCTGGCGTCGACGACGAGCAATGCGCCTTCGCACGCGGAAAGCGCGCGAGAAACTTCGTAGGAAAAATCGACGTGGCCGGGAGTGTCGATGAGATTGAGGCGGTAGGTGTGGCCGTCTTTGGCTTTATAGTGCAAGCGGATGCTTTTGGCTTTGATGGTGATGCCGCGCTCGCGCTCGAGGTCCATGGAGTCGAGCACCTGCTCGTGCATTTCGCGTGAGGAGAGTGCGCCGGTCATTTCCAGCAGGCGGTCGGCGAGCGTGGATTTACCGTGGTCGATGTGCGCAATAATGCAAAAATTGCGGATGAACTTTGGATCCATTTAGGCTTGTAACGGCAGGAGAGTCCGGTCGCTTCGCGCTGTACAGTGGCGCAAAAACCATGCCGCGTAAACAATGAGTTTGCCATAAATCGGGAGTGGCGTCAGCTTGGCGGGTGGAATTGGCGAAATTCACGAGAAGGGACGCAGGCTCAGAAAAACGACCCGGAGATAACCCTGGGTGAATTGGATGATGTTACGGACGACTGGTTGAGAGAGTATTGATTTTATGGAAACGCGGTGTGGACGGTGCGGGGCGGCGATGAGTTGTGCGCCGGAAGGGAAGTGTTGGTGCGCGGAATTGCCGCACGGGCCGATGCCTGCGGAGACATCGACACAGAAAATGGATGCGGATAATAGTGGTTGTTTGTGTCGAAAGTGTTTGGAGGAACGGTTGCGGGAGTTGGGCCGCACCGGTTCGATTCGCTGATGAATATTTTTTCTACATTGGGAACGGTGGTGGGAACGGGATATTCGTCGGGGCTGAATTTGTACGCCACGATTTTGACTTTGGGGTTGTTGCAGCGATTTGGAGTGGTGCATTTGCCTGCGGGGTTGCAGGTGCTGACGCATCCGGCGGTGTTAGCGATTGCGGCAGTTTTGTATTTTGTAGAGTTTTTTGCGGACAAGATTCCGTACGTGGATACAGTGTGGGATGCCATTCACACCTTCATTCGCCCGCCGGCAGCTGCGTTTCTTGCGTATGCTTCGACGAATTCGGTGGCGCCGGAGTGGCGGTGGGTCGCGGCGCTGCTGGCCGGTGGAGTGGCGCTGACATCGCACAGCGCGAAGGCATCGACGCGGGCGGCGGTGAATGCCAGCCCGGAACCGTTCAGCAACTGGATGTTGAGTATCGCGGAAGATTTTCTGGCGGTGTGGTTGACGTGGATGGCCAGCGTGCATCCGATCGCGACGGCGGCGGTGGTTGGTGCGCTACTGATTTTGTCGGCGTTTTTGATTTTCCATCTGTTCCGGTTTGCGCGGCGCGCGTTTCAGCGATTGTCTACGGTCTGACCGGACGAGCGAGTCCTTTACAAACCAATTCATCAAGATACGTTCGAGGAACAGCGTGCACCCAGCTGGCTCTTCCTGCGCACGATCGTGAACGGTGCGGGACTACGCGGCCATCACTCATCGGAAAACAAACACGCGAATTCCACCAGCTCTGATTTACTTCAAATAAACGGCGAGCCAATCGAGAAAGGTCTTGTACCAGAACCGGGAGTTTTGCGGCTTCAGGACCCAATGGCCTTCGTCGGGGAAGATGACCAGTTTGGAGGGCACGCCCTGCATTTGCAGCGCGCTGAAGAATTCGAGTGACTGGGTGTAGGGCACGCGAAAATCATTTTCTCCGGCAATAACCAGCGTAGGGGTTTTGTATTTTCCAAGTTCGCCGGCGTAGGTCAGTGGCGACCATTTTTTGTAATTGTCGGGATTGGCCCAGGGCGTGCCGCCGAAGTCGTGATTGTTGAACCACAACTCTTCGGTGGCAAACATGGAACTCTGATCGTAGACGCCGGCGTGGCTGATGATGGCTTTGAAGCGGCCGGAATGTGTGGCGATCCAGTCGGCCATGAAGCCGCCGTAGGAGCCGCCGGCAGCGGCCATGCGCGAGCCGTCGGTGAATTTGTAGGTGGCGAGGGTGTAGTCCACGCCTTTCATCACGTCGGTATAGGCCTGACCGCCCCAGTCGTTGGCAATTTCATCGGTAAATTTCTGGCCGTAGCCGGTAGAGCCGTGGCGATTGATCATCAGCGTGACGTAACCCGGGGCGGAGAAAACCTGGGCGTTCCAGCGGTAGCCCCAGGCGTTGGACCACATGGTTTGGGGGCCGCCGTGAAGGAGCACGAGCAGCGGATATTTTTTATTTGCTTGAAAATTGGGGGGGCGGATGAGCATGGCCTGGACTTTGGAGCCGGCCGCGCCCTCGAACCAGAAAGTTTCGGAAGCGTTCATGTCCGGTTTGGCGAGCAGAGCGTCATTGTGATGGGTAAGTTGTTTGGCGCCAGTGCCGTCGCCGGCAGCGATAAAAACTTCGGCGGGCAGGGAGAGACTGGTGCGCTCGAAGGCCAAGGTTTTGCCATCGGCGGTCCAGGTGGTTCCGGTGTTGAAGCCTTCGGCGACTAATTTTTTGGGTTCGGAGTTTGCGCCGACGGTGAGGGCATAAACGGGCTGGAGCGTTTCGTTTTCTGCGGTGAAATAAATGATTTTGCTGTCGGGCGACCAAGCGATTTCCTGAGCGTTGCGATCGAATTTTTTGGAGAGGTCTTCGCTCTTGCCGTTCTTGCGGTCGTAGAGCATGACGCGCCAAAGATCCGCTTCGTAACCGGCGGTCAGCTGCGCGTGATAGGCGATGTAGTTTCCGTCGGGGGAGTAGACGGGGTTGCCATCGAAGCCGGGATTGGTGGTGATTTTCTTTGCTTCGCCGCCGGCGACCGGAACCAAGAATAATTCGCCGTTGGTGCTGAGGGCTTCGACTTTGTCGGGGACGGCGGTGTAACAGAGCTCTTTTCCGT
>DATCOK010000568.1:0-3379 GCA_036564765.1 Candidatus Acidiferrum sp.
GCGCGGACGCGGTGGACAATTCGGTGAACGGGATTCGCTCGACGGTATCGCAGGAAGCGGTGCAGGAATTTCAGCTGATTTTGAGCAACTACAACGCCGAGTACGGGCGAGCCACCGGCGGCGTCATTAATATCGTTACCAAGAGCGGCGGCAATGAAGTGCATGGCGATGCGTTTGGGTTTTTCCGCAACAAGGCGTTTCAGGCGCGCAATGCGTTTTCCGGGCAGATCGATCCGGCGACGGGCGAGTTGACGCCGGTGAAGCAAGCGTATACGCGGGTGCAGGCGGGGCTGACTCTAGGCGGAGCGATTAAGAAGGATAAGACGTTTTATTTTTTCTCGTATGAAGATACGTTGCGCGAGGAGACGGGATTTTCCAGCATTGGGATTGATAATTTTGGGTTGACACCGGTTACGTTGCCCACGCCTGGTGGGCCGCTGACGGTGCAGCTGACCGGGCCTCAAGCCTCCGCGGTTGGATCGCTTTTGGCTACGGGCAATCCCGCATTACAGGGATTGGCGGTGCAGTATGGCGTGCTGTATGGATCGGCGTCGAGCGTGGCGCTGAACCGTTTGGATTTCGGAGCGGTTTCCGCGGGATTGACGAGCGGGTTTCTGAATCCTGGGCCGGGAGCGCAATTTCCTTTGCCGGTGAGTTGCCCAGCCGGACAAATGGTGAACGCGGTGAACTGTTCCTTGATCGGCGAGGGCATTGCGCCATTGCCGGCGTCTTTTGTGGGACTCAATTCCCTGCGCGGGAATTTTCCCGTGACGGAGAAGACCAGTCTGTGGTCGGGGCGGTTGGACCAGCGCTGGAGCAACCGCAACACTTCGTTTTTGCGCGTAGGAGTTTCGCCTTCGCTGGTGACGGGCATTCAATCGACTTCGCAGAACCAAGTGTTTGGGCAGAACGCTGGAACGCGCGCAGGGGTGAACCAGTCGCGGGATTTTTCGGTGGTGGCGCAGCACGATACCATCGTGAGCGACACGGCATTTAACGAGTTTCGTTTCCAGTATGCGCGACGCGGATTGCATTTTGGTTATTCGCAGTTGCCAGGCGGGTCAGATATTGGCGTGAACATCCCGGGCTTCGCCTATTTTGGGCGGGAGCCATATTCGACGGTGGACCGCATCGAGCGACGGACGGAATTTACGGACCATGTAACGCTGCTGCGCGGGACGCACACGTTCAAGATAGGCGGAGACGTGAACGTCGTGCAGTTGCGATCGAGCAAGTCGCAGATTTTCCAGCTGGATTTTGGCGGCGACGTGAACTTCGGGGGCTTGGACGCGTCGACCTTCGGCTTCCCGAATTCCGTTCCGGTGAGCGCAACGCAATCGATCGCGCTTCCGGCGACGACCGGTCTGCAATCGTACGGGCTGGGGATTCCGACCACGTACATTCAGGGCATCGGGACTTCCAATACGCCATTTGATAATTTGCCGTTCGCGTTTTTCTTTCAGGACAGCTGGCGCGCGAGCAAGAAATTTACGGTGAACTACGGGGTACGTTACGACGTGGAGATTACTCCGCTGTTCGCGCCGGCCACGGCGATCAACGCCGCGGCCGAGAAGGCCCTGGGAGTAGTGGAAGGGATTCCGCGGGACTACAACAACGTTTCGCCGAGACTGGGAATCGCGTGGGATCCGCGTGGGAATGGCAAGATGGTGGTGCGGGCCGGCTACGGAATTTTTTATGATCACCCGCTGTTGGCGGTGGCGTTCAATTCGGTGACGGCGGAGGGCGGGCGCTCAGTGCAGTTGTTGTCGGCGGGGGGCACGCCGTCGGCTTGCGGCTTGATCAGCGCGGTGTGCGGCAATGGACTGGACAGTCCGAACAATTTGAATGGCTCTTCGATTTTTCAAGGCGTGCTGAATGCCTTGCCGAACATGTTCTACTTGTCAGACCAGCAGCGCTTCGATCCGCTGAACCCCAATTCGCTGTTTGCGAACCAGAATTATCTGCAGGCGGGATTTCCGTTGCCGATTCTGCCGTTCACCTTGCCGGTGGACAAAAATTTCCGTTTTGGCTACGCACAGCAAGGGAATTTAACGATTGAGAAAGAGATCGCGGGTTCGTGGAAAATCAGTGCGGGGTATCAATATACACGCGGACTGAAGTTGAACCGACCGGTGGACATCAACTCGACGGACCCACAGTTGCTGGCGAACAACCTTTTGAATGCTGATGCCGCCGGGCTGGGATTTACAAATCCGGTGACGGTCGTCGCGCCTGGTGCGACGTTTGGGCCAGGGACCAACGGGCCGAACACCTGCGGAGTGAGTGTGATTGCACCGCAGGCGCTGGGAGTTTTGTTCGGATGCCCGGTGGCAGCGCTGAATGGGAAATTTGTGGGGACGCCGGCTTTTTTTAATTTCTTCCGACCTTCCGGGCCGAATCCGTCGTTCGCGGCGGCTACCGGCGGCGGCGATCCGGTGGCGGGTTACGCGGCGCAGGTGGCTTTGGCGAGGGCGGCGGGTTATCCGGCGGGATTTGGCGTGCCGGTGCCGTTCAACAGCGTGGACACGCAGCAGTCGTCGGGAAGCTCGGTGTATCACGCGCTGACGATCAATTTGACGAAGCGCTTTTCGCATGGGTTCGAATTGCTGTCGAGTTACACGTGGTCGCACTCGATTGACGATTCGACGGATTTGCAATCGACACTGGAGCCGCAGGACAGCCGCTTCCCTTTCCTGGAGCGCGGCAATTCGGACAACGATCAGCGGCACCGCTGGGTGACCAGCGCGGTATTTCAGAGCGGCACGGGGCACAGCGGAGACAGTATGTGGCGGCACGTAGCGTCAGGTTTCACGCTGGCGCCCATCGTCGAAGTTTCGTCGGGGCGCCCGTTCAACGTGATCACCGGCACGGATACGCGGCTGGATTTAGGTGCTTCGCAGGCGCGGCCGTCGGTGGGCGGCGGGACGACTTCGCCGTTTATTCCTGGGGCTACGTTTTCTCCCGCGGACCTGTGCCTGACAAATGCTTTTACGTCCTTTACGGTGCCGGGAATTACGCCCCCGGCGGGGTGCGACGGGGTGCTGGGAAGAAACCGCTTTACCAGCCCGGGATTTTTTCAGTGGGATATGCGCGTGTCCAAGAGCATTCCTTTTGGCGAACGCTGGCGGCTGGATTTGATTGCGGATGCGTTCAATCTTTTCAATCGCACCAATGTGGCAGCGGTGAATCAGTTGTGCGATCCGACGGCGGGCTCGACATGCGCGGCGGGACAACCAACGTCGGCGTACGATGCGCGCCAGTTTCAGTTTGCGCTGAAGTTGTATTGGTAACATCGCTGGAGCGCCCGGCCGCTGCGCTGGTGCCGCCAATCATTCCGTAGAAATCTGTACGCACTCGACATTCGCGCTATATCGTAAGG
>DATCOK010000569.1:0-1635 GCA_036564765.1 Candidatus Acidiferrum sp.
GGTTAGAATCAAGTCCCGAGGCCTGAATGGCAACCGTAAAGGCGTGCTAGCCGCGATTTCTCACACAGGGACTAGCAAAAAGCCGCTGCATCTGGCATAACTGAGTTTCCACACAGCAGTTAGAGCCAAGGAGGCAGCGGCTTTCGCTATGACACAGTGTAACCAAGAAACGTTCGGGTTTGAAGGCCATTTTTCGCGTGGGGTGACGGCGCGGTTCGACGGCGGGACGATGACCTCAGACGCCGGGGCGCTGCTTTTGCGGCAAACCGACCGGCGCATGAATGTGCTGGCGCGGCTGGCGGAGTGCTTTGAGGACCGCCGCAAGCCGTGGCTGATCACGCACACGGTCGAGGAGATGGTGGCGCAGCGAGTCTACGCGCTGGCGCTGGGCTACGAGGATCTGAGCGATCACGACCAGTTGCGGGAAGATCCGCTGTTGGCGGTGCTGAGCGGCAAGCGGCGGGTGGGAGAAGAAGCCCTGGCGGGCAAAAGCACGCTGAACCGTCTGGAGCTGAGTACGGAAACGCCCAGCCGCTACAAGAAAATCCACTGCCGCCAGGAAGCTCTCGACGAGTTGCTGGTGGCCGTGTTTGTGGAAGCACGCCAGCAGGCGCCGGATTCGATCGTGCTGGACCTGGACGTGACGGACTTGCCCTTGCACGGCCATCAGGAAGGGCGCTTCTTCCATGGCTATTACGATGAGTACTGCTATCTGCCGCTGTATATCTTCTGCGGAGAACACCTGTTGTGCGCGCGCTTGCGAACGGCCGATCAAGACGCCGCGGCCGGATGCACGCAAGAGGTAGAGCGGATCGTGGGCCAGATTCGCCAGGCGTGGCCGGAGGTCCAGATCACGGTTCGCGGCGACTCGGGTTTCTGCCGCGAGGAACTGATGCAGTGGTGCGAAGACCACGGCGTCGACTACGTGCTGGGCTTTGCGCGCAACGACCGGCTGCGGCGCCTCATCGATCCGCAGATGCAGGAAGCGGCCCGTTTGCAGAAAGAATCGGGGAAGCCAGCGCGGGTCTTCACCGAGTTTCTCTACCAAACCACGACGGGTTCCTGGGGCCGGGCGCGGCGGGTGGTGGCCAAGGCCGAGCAGATCGAGGGCAAGGAAAATCCGCGCTACGTTGTGACCAGTCTTGCGGCGGAGCGCTGGGCGGCACGGGCTCTGTACGAAGAGCTCTACTGCGCACGTGGCGAGATGGAGAACCGCATCAAGGAACAGCTCTCGCTGTTTGCCCCCCGCGTCAGCGCCGAGACCATGCGCGCCAACCAACTGCGGCTTTCCTTGGCCGGCTTCGCCTACGTGCTGATGCACGGGCTGCGGCGGCTGGCACTGAAAGGCACCGAACTCGAGCGGGCGCAGGCGACCACGATCCGGCTGAAGCTGCTCAAGATCGGCGCCCAGATCCGCATCACGGCGCGCAAGATCTGGCTCTCCATGGCTTCGGGTTTTCCGCTGCAGAGCCTCTATCGCCAGGCCTGGGCGCAACTGCGCTGCTGAAGCAACCGCCTTCCGGCCCGACAAAACTTAAATGCGATTCTGAGCGATCCCGGCGGAGCTTTGATCAAAAACGCCTCCCTGCCCAGCATCGCCCCCATTCATCACCCACAACGGGCTCCCCATAACCC
>DATCOK010000570.1:0-3512 GCA_036564765.1 Candidatus Acidiferrum sp.
AGTCAGAATTGGATGCGCGAAAGGGGCCAAACGACATACGGGATGTGAGGTTAACGCGGCGGCGAGCTGCGTGTCGCGATATACTGCGAATTCAAGCGGTTAAAGGACCTTCATGCGAATCGCCGTGTCACACAACCGCACCAAAGAAGACGTGATCGCCGAGGTGGACCGTTCCATCGATCAACTTTTTCAGGATGCCGGCTCGCTGCCGGTGAAGCTGGCAGTGCAACAACGCAGTTGGCAGGGCTCGATTATGACCTTCGCGCTCACCGCGCGCATGGGCATCATGAGCACCCCGATCAAGGGGACCATCGAGGTCACGGATCACGACCTGATTATTGACGCGGATTTGGGCATGTTCAACCGCTTCGTGGACGAAAAAACCGCGCAGAAAGCCATCGGCAGCCGCCTCAAAGGCTTGTTGAAGTAGCAATTTTTCGAGACTAGCCGGCCGAAGGACCCGTCTGCGTCAGCGGCGGTCTAGCGACCGAGCTTATCGTCAAAAAACTTCGCCATCTGTCCGAGGACTTCCCGAGTCTCTGGCATCTGAAAGTGGTACCAGAAGGCGTGGGGCATCGCCTCGAATACGCGAATCTGCGCGTCGTTCCCAGCCTTCACCAGAGCGAGATGAAACATAACGGTGTCGCTGAGCAACAGGTCGCGTGTGCCGGTGACTAGCAGGCTGACGGGCCAGTTCCGCAAATCGGAAAGGAGCGGCGACAGGATTGGATCTTTGCGATCGGTGCCGCCAACGTAGGCGTCGTCGGGCGGGTGATTGGGGTCCGCGGGTTTTAGGCCACCATCGAAACCGCCGAGGCTGAACATTTGTTGCGAGTCGGCGACCCGGGAATAATCTGCGTGAATGGAAAACATTCCGAGTGCGCCCGGCAACGGAACCCCGGATTTTTTGAGTTGTGCAACCGTCTCGGCGGTGAGCGAGGCGCCGGCGGAAGTACCGAAGATGCCGATGTTGCGCGGTTTGTAGGACTTCAGCAGATCTTTGTAGACCGCGACAACATCCTGCACCGCGGCGGGAAAAGGATTTTCGGGCGCCAAGCGGTAGTACACCGAAACGACTTTGATTTTCGCCAGATTCGCAACGGGCACGCCTTCGATCAGCGAGCCGGAGTCCGCGTTGAAGCCCCCGCCGTGAAGGTTGATCAGTACGCGGCCGCGATTCGCCGCAGGCATCTCGAGCGGAGTAATAGTGTCGGTGCGCACGCCTGCCGTGGTGGTTTCTTCCACGTTCACCGGGAAAAGTTTGCGGGCTTCTGCCGAGCCGCGTTTGCGCCAGGCGTCGGTGCCGGCGCGCCTTTGCTCGAGCGTCTCCGGGCCATTGTCTTTCTGCGTAAGCGAGGCCAGCCACTGTTGGGCTTCCGGGCTGACCGTGGCGGGCACCGGAATGACACGCATAATGTGAGCAGTTCCATTCGAATCAAAACTGGCGCTGTCGGTGGCGGGTGCTACTGACTGTTCCTGCGGCTTCCCGTCAACGGGACATGAGAAAAACAACGCTGACACTAAACCGACGGAGTACATCAATCCCCTAAAACTCATCAGTTCCTCCCGGGATACCAACCGAACAGAATCGTATTTTCCAGTAATTCAGCTCGCGCGGCTTCTGATATTTTTCTCCCTGCGCGGAACTCCTCCCCTATAATCCCCCTACGCCTATGAGTGCTCCCGCCGAAAATGAACGGTCGACGGCCCCAGGGTTGTTTGTGGCCCTGGTTACCGACGATAAAACGACATTTTCGCGCGTATTTGACGCGCTCGCCGGCGATTTTCGAGTTGTGCAGGCCGAAGACGCCAACCGTATCAAGGAGTTCGTCGACGACCCAGAATTACGAGCCATGATCTTCGATTTGGACAGTATTGGCGCGGGCGCAAGGGATGGTGTCGAAGTTTTACAGGAAATTCGCGCATTGCGCGACGACATCGTGCTGGTAGCGTTGTCCAGTTCAAACCAGCGCAGCATCCCGGTAATGGCCAGCCGTGCCGGCGCCGATGAATTTTTTCTTTCCCCTCCGAATCCCGCAGAACTTTCGATTGTGCTGGCGCGCGCGGTGGAGAAACGCGCTCTGGAGCTGGAAGGCCGGCGCCTGGTCGAGCAGGTGGAGAGCCGCTCGGCATTTTGCGACATGATTGGCGCGAGCAACGCGATGCAGAAGCTGTATCAGACCATCCAGGCGGTGGCCGACAGCAACACCACGGTGGTGTTGCGCGGCGAGAGCGGCACCGGAAAAGAGTTGATCGCGCAGGCCATCGTGCGCATCGGCAGCCGCGCGGACAAACCGTTTGTTTGCCTGAACTGTTCGGCCTTGCCGGATACGTTGATGGAATCAGAGTTATTTGGTTACGAGAAAGGCGCATTCACGGGCGCGGATACGGCGAAACCTGGGCTGATCGAAACGGCGCAGGGAGGAACACTGTTTCTGGATGAAATCACTACGTTGACGCCAAATCTGCAGAGCAAATTGCTGCGGGCTTTGCAGGAGCACAGCGTCCAACGATTGGGTGCGCGCGCGGCTCGAAAGATCGACTTCCGGCTGATTTGTGCGACGAACGACGACCTGGACGAAATCGTTCGCCAGGGGCGCTTTCGCGAGGATCTGTACTACCGCATCAATGTGGTGCCGATTCTTGTTCCACCGTTGCGCGAACGGGAAGGCGATTTGCCGTTGCTGGTCGATCACTTCCTACGCGTTTTCTGCGCGGCGGCAAAGCGGCCATTGAAGACCATGCAGCCGGAGGTGATGGAAATTCTTGAGGACTACCAGTGGCCGGGAAATGTGCGCGAACTTGAAAACGTCATCCAGCGGCTGGTCATCATGAACAAAAGCCCGCTCATTTCGGCGGATCAACTGCCGCAGTCGCTTTTGTATGCCAGTACCGCGAGCCAGGAAGCCATTCTGATCCCCGAGCAGGGTGTGGATTTCGATTCCGAAATGGAACGCATTGAGGCGGCGTACGTAAATGCTGCGCTTCGCCGGACCGACGGAAAGAAGTCGGCGGCAGCCGCGCTCTTGCGGGTGGACCCACAGCGGATGAAGTACCTGTGCCGCAAACTAAAGATAGGAGTTAAAAATTAACCCATAGTGGGTTAAAATTTAACCGAAGGGCCATTTTTTAACCCCAAGCATTTGTTTTTGCCGCGAAGTATGACGCCAAACCCTTATTTTTCAGTCCTTGGATCGATCTGGTCGTGGTCGACGGGTTTGGCACGCCGTATGCATTGGTATCTCATGTCGAGCGAGATAAGCGACAAATTTTAAGAAACTAAAATGAGGAGCGTAAAATGTCCATTCAGAAGAAATCCTTGATTAGCGCATTGAAGACCACCAAGAAAGCCAACGTTGCCAGTGGAAATGAAATGGAATCCTCGAAGTCGGTGAGCCTAGGAACGGTCAAGTCCTTGGGATCCAGCAAGTCTTTGGGCACTGGCAAAGCGCTGGGCACTGGCAAAGCGTTGGGCACTGGCAAAGCGCTGGGCACTGGCAAAGCGTTGGGCA
>DATCOK010000571.1:0-4020 GCA_036564765.1 Candidatus Acidiferrum sp.
CTGCTCTTCTTCTCCGCCCACAGTCACGAGACTGGTGACGCCTTGCGAAACGCCTTTCCCGGCGCGCACTTTGGCGAGCCCAAAATCCAGAATTTTGGTGTGGCCCTTGGGAGCCACAAAAATATTGGCGGGCTTGATGTCCCGATGCACGATGCCTTTGGAATGCGCCGCATCGAGGCCCGCGGCAATGCCGATGGCCGCCTCCAGCAACTCATCCATCTCCATAGGCCGAGAAGAGATGGCGTGCTTCAGCGTTTTGCCTTCCAGAAACTCCATGGCAATGAACGCCTTGCCGCCCTCTTCGCCGATGTCGTAAATAGTGCAGATGTTGGGATGGTTCAGCGCGGAAGCGGCCTGCGCCTCGCGCTTGAAGCGCGCCAGCGCCTGCGGGTCCGCGGCGACCGTTTCCGGCAGAAACTTCAGCGCCACAAAACGCAGCAGGCGCACATCCTCGGCTTTATACACCACGCCCATGCCGCCTCCCCCAAGGCGTTCCAGGATGCGGTAGTGAGAAATGGTCTGGCCAATCAGCGGCGAGGTGTTATCCATGTAGGCGCACATCTTAGGTTGCGGCAGAAATGCTGTCAAACAGCGTGCAATTCCAGTTGTCTATTGCGATTTCGTTAGAAGATCGAGAGGTCTATCGTTGCTGTACGTCCAGGAGTCCAGTTCGAGATTGTTGTTCGCGGGATCCTTGGGGTCGAAGCGCACCACGACTTTCTTGTCGACCGGCAACTCGCGCGCGGCGAATTCCCTGGCTTCCGCTTCGGTAGAGAAATTTTTGTACCAGCTGCCGGAAACGGGGCCGCCGGAGGGATCGCGAAAGTCATAAGTGAACGCAGCGCGGAAATAGTGGCCGCTGTGCGTGCCGCCGATGTATTTTCTTTCGACGTCGAGCCGGGTGACCACGCCCTCTGCCGTGGGCCACGTGATGGATGCCCGGTAAGTCAGGAACCCGCGAACGATCGCGAACGTGCCGACGCCCCCGCCAGCCAACCACCCCAAAGTCCGCAATGTGTGGGCGAGAACCACGGCTCCCAAGATGCCGCTGCGGCTGATTGAAAGCAAGTAGTCCACTGGCGATGCAGTGGCCCATCAAACACTGCTCAACGGCACCACCACGCGGCGAACAGGCCCACAGTATTTGGGGGAACACCGTCGGAGTGAACTGCGTATAGCTCTAGAGAGGGCTCATGCACAACTTCCTGCTGGATTTTCGCCACGCGCTGCGCACCCTGGCTAAGAACCCCGGCTTCGCGATCGTTGCTATTCTTACGCTGGGGCTCGGTATCGGAGCCAACGCCGCTATCTTCAGCGCCCTAAACTCCCTGCTGCTCCACCCTGCCGGCATCCCGCACCCTGAGCGCCTGGTGGCCGTGCGCGCGCGCTATGAAAAGCTCAACCTGAAGAGCATCTCGCTGTCCGCGCCGGACTACACCTTTGTGCGCGACCATCAGGAAATTTTCGCCTCCGCCGCCATGCAGATGGACGCCGGCTTCAACTACACCGGAGGGGATTGGCCACTGCGTATGCGCGGCTCGCGCGTGACTTGGCAGTGGTTCGACGTATTCGAAGCCAAGCCGCTCCTTGGGCGCGTATTCGTTCCCGAAGAAGATCAAGCGGGCGCGAACCACGAAGTGGTGCTCTCCTACAACACCTGGAAGTCCACCTTCGGCGGCGACGAACACATCATCGGCCGCTCGATTCCCTTGAACCAGGAGCCTTACCAGATCATCGGCGTGATGGGGCCGGACTTTCTGTGGCCGAACCCGACGGACCTGTGGGCGCCTCTCGGTCTGAAACCCGAAGCCTTCGCCATGGATAATCTTTTCAACGAAAATTATTTCGTGGTGGCCCGTCTGCAGCCGCAGGTGAAATTTGCCACTGCCGCAGCCTATCTAAATCTAGTCACCCAGCAAATCTGGGACGATCCCCGAGCGAAAGGCTTCCCGCGAAGTTCTGTCTGGGGAATTTTTGCCGTGCCGTTTACCAATTTTGTCTATGGAGACGTGCGCACGCCGCTGTTTATTCTGCTCGGCGCGGTGGGATTTGTGCTGCTCATTGCCTGTTCGAACGTTGCCGGGCTGCTGCTGGCGCGCGCCCTCGGCCGCTCCAAAGAATTTGGGGTGCGCACCGCGCTGGGAGCTTCGCCATGGCGGCTGGCCAGCCAGACGTTGACGGAAAGTCTGGCGGTTGCGTCCGCGGGGATGGTTGTCGGACTAGGCCTGGCTCTCGCCATTTTGCGCGCGCTGTCGCTGCTGGCCACCGAGAATCTCTCCACCGGCGTAGCGATTCACATGGATCGCTTTGTGCTGGTGTTCACCGCGCTGCTGGCGGCTTTGTCGGCGCTGGTCTTTGGCGCGGTGCCCGCTGGCGGATCGCGCGCATCGATCCGCAGGAAAATTTGAAGCAAGGGCGCGGCACCAGCGGCGCGACGCGCGGCGATCACCGTTTTCGCGACGTGCTGGTGGCCGGCGAATTGGCTCTGGCTCTGGTGCTGCTCGCCAGCGCCGGCGTCTTCCTAAAAAGCCTCAACAAATTGCACGATGTCGATCTTGGTTTCCGTCCGCACGGTTTGATGACGGGGGCGCTGGCGCTGCCGGAGAAAACTTACGATACGCCCGAAAAGCAGATCGGTTTCGTGCGCAGCGCCCTCGAGCGCTTACAAAATTCTCCGGGTGTCGAGTCCGCCGCGGCGATTGGGTCACTGCCCTTCAGCGGATACGGCGGCTCGGCCTCATTCAACATTGACGGGCGCGTGGCGCCTCCCGGAGACCCCGGACCGCATGGCGATATACGCCAAGTCAGCCCCGGCTATTTTGAGACCATGGGCATCCGCCTCGTTCGCGGCCGCACCTTTACCGGGCAAGACCGCCTCGGCACGCAGACCGTCGCCATGGTCGACGAGAATCTCGCGCGGCAATACTGGCCCAACCAGGATCCCATCGGGCAGCGCATCCGCAACGGTTCGAACTCTCCGTGGAACACCATCGTCGGCATCGTGGCTCCGGTGCGCCACTCGCAAGTGGCCGGCGACCCATCCTCCGCAGGACCGGGCGGCGCGGCCAAGGGCGTCTATTACTACCCGCTGTATCAAGTGGAATCGGCTTCGGCGTTCCTGATCGCGCGAACCCACGGCGACCCGACCCCGCTGGGCGCCAGCATTCGCGAAGCCGTTCACGCGGTCGATCCTGGCCAACCCGTCTCCGATCTGAAGTCCATGGATCAGCGCGTCACGCTTTCGCTGGGTCCGCGACGCTCGGCCGTCGCGCTGCTGACCGTTTTTGCCGCTATGGCGCTCACTCTATCTGCGGTCGGGTTGTTTGGATTGGTGCGCTACAACGTCACGCAACGCACCCAGGAAATTGGCGTGCGCATGGCCCTGGGCGCGTCGCGCCGGGACGTTCTGAAAATGGTCCTCGGCGAGGGCCTGCGCCTCGCGCTCTTCGGGGTTGGCGGCGGGCTCGTCGCCGCTTTTGCACTCACTCGCGTGATGGGCGGACTGCTATACGGGGTGAGCGCCACCGATCCACTGACTTTTGCGGCGATGGCCGCGTTGCTCACCTTCATCGCCCTCTTCGCCACTTGGCTACCAGCCCGCCGCGCCACCCGGGTCGACCCACTCGTCGCCCTCCGCTACGAATAAAGGCTCAAGTCTGCCTTTGAAAATAGTCTGCGGCCAGATAGAGCCTTGCAGGCTCTAACAACCTCTCGAGAAAAGAATCTGGCTGTTCCTAGTGTGACCTTACAATAGCCCGTATCATGACGTCTTATTCTGACAGGAATTCGCGAACCGACAAGAATTTGCCCGTCTGGGATGTCGTTCCTGTAGAGCAAATGGCAGGCGAGGATGAAGAGGACACTGCGCTGCTTCGGCTGATGTTGAATGATGCGAGAAACTACATCCTAGCCTTCGCTTGGTGCGATTCTATTCTCGAATCGTACTTCGCTGCCGGAGTTGGAAAAATCCTTGCGATATTCCTTTTTAAAATAAGTACTACGAACCCGGAAGTGCCACCT
>DATCOK010000572.1:0-4023 GCA_036564765.1 Candidatus Acidiferrum sp.
CATCGTGGTGGTCTTGCCAGCCCCATTGGGCCCAATCAACCCAAAAATCTCTCCCCGCTCGACCTCGAATGACACTTCGTCCACCGCCACCGTCTTCCCGTACGTCTTGCGCACCTTCGAAACTTGAATGACGGGCTTAGTACTGGCCTGCAAGGCGGTAGGGCCAGTCGGTGGCTTGGAATTCATATCGCAGGAAAAAATCAGGGCTTCGGCGTGGTAAACAGGATCACATCGCTTTGATTTGAGCCGCGGGCTGTCACCAAAGTGTTGCCGTCGCGAGTGAAGTGAAATGCCCAGATATTCCCGGACGTGAAATGTGTAAGTTGTTTCTGCGGGCCGTTGCCCAGAACGGGAACCGTCCAAAGGTTGGACGTGCCCGTCCGCACATCAGCCACCGCCATAGAACGATTGTCCGCAAGCCAAGCCGCCGAATGAGCTGTCTGGTCCAATGTCGGGGGCACCGCTTTCTGATCTTCCGGTGCACCGTTTTCCGCCGACACTACCACCAACACCACGGTATCCTTCAGCGGATGTGCGAAAGCCACGTGGCGGCCATCCATCGAAACGAACGGCGGCGTAAACGAAACCTGATCAGAAAGGCGCACGGGCGCACCTTCGCCGGTAACTGGCCTCTTGAAAATAAACGTCGAGCCGTCGGCCGACTGCTGCAGATAAAACATCATGTTTCCGGCCCCCTGGCACGCCGGAAAAGATTCTCCCGCCCCTGCAGACAACGCGGTGGAGGTGCCACTTTGCAGGTCAAACTTCCAGAGATGATCTCCGCTGGTGGAGTTGCTACCGAAAATCACCGAACGCCCATCGTCGCAAGCGGCGGGTGCGCTGTGGTAACGATTATCAAAGGTGAGCTGTCGCATGTTGGAACCGTCCGCATCGACGATAAATAGATCCCAGTTCCCCGAATGATTGGCGGTAAAAATAACTCGGCCATCGGGCGTGATGGCGAAGTCGTTCACGCCGTCCATCCTGCCGAAGGTAATCTGCCGCGCCGCGTCCGCAGCGTTGGTAGGCGCGATCCAAAGAGCGCTGAGCAAATTGCGCTGCACCGCCGCGATGGTGCGCCCGTCAGCCGGTAGCGCCACCGACAGGTAATCGCTAAGGTCGTTCGAGATGCGCCGCACCACGCCGCTCGGATACGAAACGATCCACAGCTGCGCCGGCACTGCGGTCTTGTCCTGCGCAGCGACCACCAGCCCGGTCTCATCCGGAAGCCACGCGAAATCATGGATGATGCGCCAACGCCGCCCCGGCATAGGTTGCTGCGCGCCGGTCCCGACGTCGATCTTCATCAACAATCCTTGCATCCCGTTCGGGTCATCCGTATCGGTAACCAGCGCGGCAATAAATTTTCCGCTTGGCGACCACCGCAGAATATTAAAAACATCGTACTGAAAATGCGCTTTGTGGCTGGCCAGTTTGCGCGGCCCGCTGCCGTCGCTGTTGCTCACCATCAAATTGATGTCGTTTGCGGAACTGTCCAACATGCTATACGCCATCCTCGAACCATCCGGCGAAAACGTGATTGTGCCACTAGATGCCTCCAGTAATCGCCGCGGCGTCCCCCCCAGCACCGGGATTTGATAAACCTTCGCGTTCGCGTCCGTGATGGTGTTCACCGTGTAGTCCAGAAAATTGCCATCGGGCGTGAACACCACATCGGTAATCGCGCCCGCCGCCGAAGGCACCACTTGCACCGCGCTTTGAATCGCGATCTGCCGCACCCACAGACTGAATTCCCCGCGTTGATTCGACACATACGCCAGATAGCGCCCGTCCGGCGACAGTCGTGCCTGCACCACATCACCGCTGGAGGTCAGACTGGAGATGGAAGGACTGCTGAACGCCGTGGCCGCCATGCCGCTATGAGAAAAATGGCGGTAGAGCAGTCCAGCGCCCGTCAGCACGAGAAGCAATAAAACCAGAGCGAGGACCAGCAATTTATTTGTCGAAGACACCATCGGCGTTTCCGCTGTTCGAACACCGGACTTCGCCGCGGACTGCGAATACGCAATCTCGGCAGGTGCGACGGGATCCGGCGCGTACGCCGCGGTGCGCCCGGAACTGCTGTCGCGCTTCAGCCGCTCCAGCACCGCTCGCATCTCCGACGCACTCTGGCAGCGCAGATTCGGTTCTTTCTCGAGTGCGTTGTTGATCAGCTCTTCAAGCTTCGGCGGCAGATCGGGATTCAGCCGTATCGGCGGCGCGGGAGCCCGGTTGAGAATGGCGTCGAAAATTACTCCGCTGGTGTCCCCGCGAAATGGCAGCGCCCCGGTGGACATTTCATAAAGCACCACGCCAAACGAAAAAAGATCGGTCCGCGCATCCAGCTCTTTCCCGCGCACCTGCTCGGGAGACATATACGCAATCGTGCCGATGGCCGTCCCCGGGCTGGTCAAATGTTCGGGATCAATCGTCGCTCCCGTCTGCGTCGCGCCCACCGCGCTCGAGGAATTCAGCGGCGCACTCATCTTGGCCAAGCCAAAATCAAGAATCTTCGCGTGCCCGCGCTTGGTCAGAAAAATATTCGCCGGCTTGATATCCCGGTGCACAATGCCCTGCCCGTGCGCCGCGTCCAGCGCTTCGGCAATCTCGATGGCGACTGGCAACAGATTTTCGAGCGGTAGCGCCCGACCGGAAATCTGATGCTTGAGCGTGACTCCGTCGAGGTACTCCATGGCGATAAAACTCTGGTCGCCGAATTTGCCAATTTCGTAGATGGTGCAGATGTTGGGATGATTCAGCGCCGAAGCCGCCCGCGCTTCGCGGCGAAAACGCTCCAGCGCTTGCGGGTCGCGCGAAACCTCTTCCGGCAGGAATTTCAGCGCCACAAAGCGGCCCAATTCCGTGTCCTCCGCCTTGTACACAACGCCCATGCCGCCACCGCCGAGTTTCTCGACGATGCGGTAGTGGGAAATAGTTTGACCAATCATGAGTGGAGTCGAGCAGTCATGTTACGGGCGATGCACCACCACGTCAACGCACCCGCGCAGGGACGGGCGAGGAATTCTGCTTTCTGAGAGGACCGCCTAAATCCCGCCATGCACCGCATCGCTATCCAGTTCCACCAATTTCTTCTTATGCTTGGGCGGCCGCTTCCGCTTATCTTCAATCACCCGCGTACTCGCCGGCGCTACACCAGAATTTCTCGCTGCCCGCCGAGCTTCCGTCCCACGATCAAACTTTTTCTTCCGCCTTTTCTTCATACGGCTCCCACAGCCAAAACGACACCGACTTAACGATTGCATCCGCAGCGTCCACTTCGTAAGCTCTTGCCGGACGATCCTACGATTCCTGGAGCTCTCGTGAAAATGAATTCAACAATGCGATGGATGGCGGCAGCTGCCTTCGCGGCACTTCTACCAGCGTTAGCCATGCCGCAAACCGCGCCCGCCGAAAAAACACCACACACCGTCGCCATTTTAGCCGGACGCCTGGTCGATGTGCGTAGCGGCCACGTAACCACCAACCAATACATCGTGGTCGAGAAAGATCGCATCGCGCGCATTTCCGCCGACGCGCCATCAGGCCTGAAGGTAATCGATCTATCGAAATACACCGTAGTTCCGGGACTCATCGACAGCCACGCCCACCTGCTCGGCAATCCCAAGGACCAATCCGCCATGTCCGGCTTGCGCATGTCTTCCGCGCAAGGCGCGATCTGGGGTGTGCACAATCTGACCATCTGGCTCGATCACGGATTCACCGCCCTGCGCGACGCCGGCGAATCGGACATCGGCTATGGCCAACTCGCGCTGCGTGACAGCATCAATCGCGGCTTAATCCGCGGCCCGCGCATCGTCTCGGCCGGAAATTTCGTTTCGCTCACCGGCGGACACGGCGATGCTGATTTGCTCGCTCCCGATAAATCCCTGCCCCGCGCCCCCAACATGGCCGATACCGTCGATCAGGTTGCCGTAGCGGTGCGCCGGGACATCAAGTTTGGCGCCGACTGGATCAAATTGATGGCCACGGGCGGCGTCATGGATCCCATCAGCGATTACACCG
>DATCOK010000573.1:0-3304 GCA_036564765.1 Candidatus Acidiferrum sp.
GACTTCATCTGCACTTCGATCAAATTGGGGATCTGAATCGCTCCCTCAATCTTCGCGAAGTCCAGACGCTGGCGTTCCCGGATATGTTGGTTCTTGTTCGGCATGCGTATTACCTCATCCCTTTTTGGGCAGCCTGGAGATAGAAAGAAAGACGGCTGGCGAATGACCGGCCTTTCCGTAGTTGGTTCGAGGTGGGGGACCCGGAGTGACTGACAGTAGGATGCGCCGCCTGCCCAAAGCGAACGCGCACACCACAGCCGACGGCCTCAAATGGACCGTAGACGCTGTAAGAGTTACCGGCCTCGACTTGCGTAGTTGAATCCCTTTGGTCCGTCTCTCCGCCCGAAGAGACGCACCCAACGCCAATATCGTTACGTAAACTTGCCGGAGAGCCGAGCGGCCTCCCACAAGCCAGCTGTCTTACTTCAATTGCAGGCGAGCCGCGCTTGCGCGCAGCGGTTCGCGCTGTTATTTAACTTCCACTTTCGCGCCGGCATCTTCGAACTTCTTCTTGATGGTGGCCGCTTCGTCCTTGGTCACCCCTTCTTTAACCGTCTTGGGCGCGCCGTCCACCAGGTCCTTGGCTTCCTTCAGACCCAGGCTCGTGACTTCACGAACCGCCTTGATGACGTTGATCTTGTTGCCGCCCACATCGGTCAGCACCACGGTGAACTCGGTCTTCTCTTCCGCGGGCGCCGCGCCAGCCGCCGCACCGCCAGCCGCCGCTGCCGGAGCCGCCGCAGCAGCCGACACGCCGAAGGCCTCTTCCATCTTCTTCACCAGGTCCGACGCTTCGAGAAGCGTGAGGCCCTTGATTTCTTCCAGGATTGAGTCAACTTTCGCCATGATTCTTTCTTCTCCTCTCAAATCTAAAATAAAATTTTATTGGCCCTTTTCGGTGCTTTCGCCACTTGCCGCGGGTGCTGCTTCTGGCGCCGGTTCCTCTGCTTTTTGGCCAGACCCCGCGTCACCAGATCCAGCACCGGCGGACGCAAACTTGTTTTCCTTCACCGCTTCGCTCACCACCACTGCGATATTGCGCGGCAGCGCGTTCAGCACCATCGCGATACGCTGCGCCGGCGCGTTCAGCAGGAACATCACCTTGCTGATCAACTCTTCCTTCGACGGCAGATTCGCCAACTGCTGAATCTCCGCGATGGAAATGACCCGGCCTTCCACCATCCCGGCCTTGAACTGAAACGCCGGAACGTCTTTGGCGATTTTGGTCAGCGCCTTGGCCAGCGCCACGGGATCTTTACCGCTGTACGCAATCGAATTTGTGCCGGTCAAATCCTTCAACAGATTGCCGACTGGCGTGCCTTCACCGGCGCGTTCCGCCAAGGTGTTTTTCACCACTTTGTATTTGCCGCCGGCCGCCTGCACCGCACGCCGCAGCTTGGTGTCGTTATCCACCGTGATGCCCTGAAAGGTCGTCAGGATTACGGTCGACACATTGGCCAATTCCGTCTTCAGGTTGTCGAGGTCTTGCTGCTTCTCACTGCGCTTTTTCATGATTTCTCCGCCGATATTCCATTTCTAAACGGTTAAGCAGCCGTGGCCAACGCTTCCGCCTCGGCCAGGTCAACGGTAATTCCCGGACCCATGGTCGAGGTCAAAGTGATCTTCTTGACGTATTTCCCTTTAGATGCCGAAGGCTTGGCTTTCACTACCGCGTCAATCACCGCATGGGCGTTTTCCGCCAGTTTGGCCGCGTCAAACTTGATCTTGCCGATGGCGCAATGCACGATGCCCGCTTTATCCACGCGAAACTCCACCTTACCGGCCTTCACTTCCTTGATGGCCTTCGCCACGTCGAAGGTTACCGTGCCGGTCTTGGGATTCGGCATTAACCCTCGCGGACCCAGCACTTTACCGAGCTTGCCGGCCGAGCGCATCATGTCCGGTGTGGCGATTACCGCGTCGTAATCGGTCCACCCTTCCATGATCTTCTGCACCATATCGTCCCCGCCCACATGGTCCGCGCCGGCTTCCTGCGCCTCGCGTACTTTATCGCCGCCCGCAATCACCAGCACCCGCACCGCCTTGCCCAAGCCGTTCGGCAGCACCACCGTGCCGCGCACTACTTGGTCGGAATGTTTGGGGTCCACGCCCAGGTTCATGGCCAGCTCCACCGTTTCGTCAAACTTGGTGTGGTGGGTGCTCTTCAGCAGCTCCGCCGCTTCCGACAGTTTGTACGGCCGCGCTTCCACCTTCTTGCGCGCATTTTCCACGTGCTTGCCTGCTTTTTTCGCCATCGCCAGCTCTTCCCCTTCGAATCTTCGCCTCACTCTTCAGTCCAACAGCCCGCTTTACGCTTCGACGACGTCCAGACCCATGTTCCGCGCCGTGCCCATTACCGTGCGCACCGCGGAATCCATATTCGTGGTGTTCAAATCCACCAGCTTGATCTTGGCGATCTCCTCCACCTGTTTCTTAGTAACCTTGCCCACCTTGGTGCGGTTCGGCTCCGCTGAACCTTTTACAATACCCGCGGCGCGCAACAGCAAAATCGACGCCGGCGGGGTCTTCAAAATAAACGTGAACGTCCGGTCGGTGTACACCGTCACCAACACAGGAAAAATCATCCCGTCCGGTTCCTTGGCGGTCTTGGCATTGAACTGCTTGCAGAAATCCATGATGTTCAAGCCATGCGGACCAAGCGCCGTGCCTACCGGAGGTGCAGGCGTAGCTTTTCCCGCCGGCAACTGCAACTTGATGGTTGTCTGTATCTTCTTCGCCATTTATCTCAACCTGTCTTTCGCAAATCCAACCCTAGTTCAGTTTTTCGACACTAGCAAAATCCAGTTCCACCGGCGTCGAGCGTCCAAAAATCGTTACCGAAACCTTCAGCCGGCTGTGATCGTTATCAATCTCTTCCACCGAGCCATTGAAGTTCGCAAACGGTCCATCCACGATGCGCACCTGCTCGTTGCGCTCGAACACCACTTTCGGCTTCGGCCGGTCTTGCGGCGTATGCACCCGATTGATAATCCCGTCAACCTCCGCTTCCGTCAGCGGCGATGGCGAAGTGGCCGAGCCTACAAAGCCCGTTACTCGCGGCGTCGACCGCACGATGTGCCAGGTGTTCTCATCCAGGTCCATCTCTACCAGCACATATCCGGGATACGACATCCGCGAGGACACCACTTTCTTCCCGCTGCGCATCTCCACTACGTCTTCCATGGGAATCAGCACGCGTCCGATCTTGTCCTGCAGCGTGAACGCTTCCACGCGGCTTTCGAGACTTTCCTTTACCTTCTTCTCAAAACCCGAATAGGTATGGATGATGTACCACTGCATGCCC
>DATCOK010000574.1:0-1860 GCA_036564765.1 Candidatus Acidiferrum sp.
GGATGATACCGAAGAGGAGAACACACCTGTTCGAAGTCTGCTCATCCTAAGTCTTCATGTGACATCAGCGCAACATCCGTAAGCAGATTTCGCGTGGTTGATAAGAAAAATGCAATTTGGCATGCACGGCTTATGTGCGAGTATTCTGACGAAAAAATGAACGACCTCGAAAAGCAATTGCTGGGAAGCTGATTCCAAATTCTCGCCAAGTCCCGGCAAACGCGGTGCATTCAACAGGTCGATGATGCAACACCATCTGATATAAATCTGCTTCGCAAAGTTGGTGTTTATAGCCCAAGTGAGGCCCGGAGCGTGATTTAGTGTTAGACTCCCACAAAGTTGGCGGAGACGGATTTGAAGCCGGTCTTCATCCTTAGTTTCGGGGTTTTCGAAGCCGATTTGCGTTCCGGAGAACTGCGCAAGCGCGGCGCCCAGGTCAAGCTGCAGTACCAACCCTTTCAAATTCTGGTGGCGCTGTTGAATCGGCCGGGCGAGCTGGTGACCCGCGAGGAACTGCGCCAGCAGTTGTGGCCGGCGGACACCTTTGTTGATTTCGATCACAGCCTGAATGCCGCCATCAAGCGCTTGCGCGATGCGCTGGGCGAGTCCGCTGACGCGCCGAACCTGATTGAGACCCTGCCGCGCCGGGGCTACCGGTTCCTGGGGTCGGTTACCGCGGTCGAAGTTCATGCGCCGCAAAGCGCTGCGCAACCCGCCGTGCTGCCGGAGAGACCGGCGACGCATGCCGATGCCGTTGACAAGCGCAGAAATGGGCGGCGCTATGCGCTGCCTGTCGTTGCGGCGCTGCTGCTTCTGGCCGCCACAGGGATTTATTCTCGATACGACAATTGGCTGGCGCCGTTCGCCGGATCGGCTGCCTTACCGCCGGCGAAGGTGGTTCCCTTCACCACCGATCCGGGAGCGGAAATGCATCCCGCTTTCTCTCCCGATGGCAGGCAGGCGGCTTACGTGAAATGGGATGGCCAAACAAATTTCGACGCCAATGTGTACGTGAAGTTGATCGGCGGAAACCAGGAATTACAAATCACACGCGGTTCTGGATGGGCGTGCTGCACCACCTGGTCGCCGGACGGACTGTTCGTCGCATATGAGCGGTGCGACGGCGACCATCAAGGAATTTTTGTTGTTCCGTCCATGGGAGGGCCGGAGCGCAGATTGACGGATCAGTCTTGCGAAGGAATCAGTTGGTCACCGGACGGTGCGTGGATGGCCATTGCACGCGGTGAGCCGACCTCTCCGCAGTCCATTTTTCTTTTGCGAATGAAAGATCTGCAGTTGCAGAGACTTACCTCGCCAGTGCCGCCCGACAGGGGCGACCATTTGCCAGAGTTCTCGCCAGACGGAAAACTGGTTGCATTTGTACGCCAGACCAGCGCTCTAGTGGACGATTTATTTGTGATGCCCACCACCGGTGGAGAACCACGACGGCTTACAACGGACAATACTCGGATCCCTGGGCTGGCTTGGACCGCAGACGGCAGAAGTATTGTCTTTGCTTCCCATCGAGCGGGAGGAACGAGCTTATGGAAGATTCCGGCGGTCGGCGGCGCACCGGTTTCTGTGCCGGTCGGAGGTGAGGACGTGGAAAACCTGAGTATAGCGAGCAGGGGAAACAGGCTGCTTTACACAAAAGGAGGAATTTATCCGAACATTTGGGAAATTCCGCTCGGACCACAACGCCAAGCACAAACCTCACGGCCACTGCTAGCCTCCACGACCGGACAAGGGAATCCGCAATTCTCGCCGGACGGAAGCAGGATCGCCTTCTATTCACGGCGCTCGGGCAGCACAGAAATCTGGGTCTGCAACTCGGATGGTTCTAATCCGGTTCAGTTCACT
>DATCOK010000575.1:0-11391 GCA_036564765.1 Candidatus Acidiferrum sp.
CGCACGCCCCTTGTTCCGCTAACGGCGCTCGAGCCTGCGCGTCAGGGATAGTTGGTGTGAGTCTAGTGGGAACAGCTGGGAAGTCAAGAAAAATGTTGCTAAATTCCAATGAACTTTTAGAAGAGAAGAAGCTAATAAATCGTTAGCTCTGTTAGGGTTAGAAGATGGGTAAGGAACTTGGGAGTTACATCAGACGTTACACGCGAGTTGTAGGAATAGTGACCAAAAACGGCATTCAACGAAGATCCATAATTTACAAATGATATTTCATAGAAAATCTGGGGCGCTGTGGTATTTCATACGATTCCTAGCGTGCGGATGGTGTTTGATTCAGTTTTCGGCGAGTTGCTTGGCGAGCCCTCCGGCGAACGTAGTCTTGATTACCTTGGACACCACCCGAGCGGACCGCGTGGGATTTTTGGGCTCGAAATTGGGGCTGACCCCCAATCTTGACCAGTTAGCGCAGGGCGGTGTGGTCTTTACGCGGGCCTATGCCGTGGTCCCTTTAACTACGGCTTCTCACGCGGCGATTCTGACGGGCACCTATCCCGAGCTAAATGGGGTGAATGATTTCGGCAAGCCGCTTCCCAGTGGTGTCCCCTACCTGCCGGAGATTTTCCGCCAACATGGGTATCATACCGCTGCTTTTGTTGGATCGCTGGTTCTTGATCCTATCGGTGGCACTGCGCCGGGATTTGACCGTGGATTCGACGTGTACGATGCGGGCTTTCGCACGCGAAGAAGGGGAGAAGACCGATTTCAGACATTGGAACGGCGGGGAGACGATGTCGTAGCCCATGCCATCCGGTGGTTGAACACCCATCCACGTGCGCCTTTTTTCCTGTGGATACACCTATATGACGCTCACGACCCCTACGATCCTCCAGCACCTTATGCCGCGAAGTTTGCGAAGGCCCCCTATGATGGAGAAGTCGCTTATGAGGACGCTTGCATCGGGAAACTGATGGCGGCGCTCAAAGCCGCAGGCGCATACGACGGCTCCGTGATCGCATTAATGGCTGACCATGGAGAGGCGCTTGGCCAGCACGGCGAAGAAACGCACGGAATTTTTCTTTACGACGAGACAATTCATGTGCCGTTACTGCTGAAGTTGCCGCGTGGAACGGTGAACCATCGAGTGGGTACGCGCGTAAGTTTAGTGGACGTTGCGCCAACCGTTCTGGACGTCACGGGGCTGGAAATTCCGGAGGCGATGCAGGGTAAATCCCTAAAAGATCGGATTCAAACTGGCGCCCAGCTTGATAAGCATTCCATAGGAGAAAAAAAAGAAGCCGGTGGCGATTTGCAGACTTTCAATCCAGCGATTTACTCGGAAACCGAGTACCCGCATCGGGCGTTTGGGTGGAGCGCGTTGCGATCGGTACGTGCTGGAAAATATTTGTTCATTCAGGCCCCATCGCCGGAACTTTATGATCAGAATGCTGATCCCCAGGCGCTGAAAAATCTTGCTCAGGCATCCCCCGCGATCAGCGAGACGCTGTCTGGTCAGGCTGAAGACTTCCATCGCAGATTTGGAAATCCCAGTGCTGGAGCGGCCATCAGTGCCGCGACCGACGCGCAACAGGCGGAGCAGTTGAGCTCACTTGGTTATGTGACGGTCGGACCGACCGGCAGTTCCGCGGGAGCAAAAGTGCAAGGCGTGAATCCCAAGGACAGGATTGAAACCGCCAACCTAATGCATGACGCCCTGCTGGAAGTGGAAGATGGGCGATACGAGGAAGCCATTCCGCGTTTGCAACGGGTGCTCGCCCAGGAACCGCAAATGGCCGTGGCGCAAATGCAGTTGGGCATCGCGTATGCGCGCTCGAAAAAGCCTGCAGAGGCCTTGCCGCTGTTGCGTTCGTCAGTTAAACGGCAGCCGGACTCTGGCATGGCGCATTATGAATTGGGGCTGGCCTTGTTCGATACCGGGGATTTGTCCGGGGCTGCGCCGGAGTTTGCGTTTGCGGTTGAGCATGCGCCGCGCTGGGCGGATGCGCATTTTTCGTTGGCGTCGGTATATGCGCGGATTGACCGGGTGCCGGAGGCGATGACGGAGTTGACGGCTGCGCTGGAGTTGAATCCGGCGCACTATCGCGCGAATCTTTTGCGCGGGCGCATCTTGTCGCTGCAGGGACACGCGGAAGATGCGCTCCATAATCTGGAAGAGGCTGTGCAGGTTGAGCCCCGCTCTGTCGAGGCGCATCTTTTTCTAGCGGAGGCCTATGGCCAAGCGGGGCGCGCGGCTGATGAAGCGCGTGAACGGACGGCCGCGGAGCGTTTGAAGGTCGAAGCGTGCCCTTAATTTTTTGGCATCGCCGGCCTTTGATGCCGCGCATCAAGCCAAATCCGCTGCTTATGCTACGCTCAGCCCATGAAGGTGGCGCGAGTTTTATTACTTTCCTTTTTTGCAGTGCTGCCAACGGTCGCTCGCCAGCGAGAACCGGCTCCTGCAGCGCGACGTGATGTCTTCCTCATCACCATCGACACTTTGCGCGCTGATCATGTGCATTGCTATGGATACGCGAGCGGACAAACGCCTGGGCTCGATCAATTGGCGAAGGATGGCGTGCGGTTCGCACAGGCATTCACTCCCAGCCCCATCACGACACCTTCCCACGTCTCGATTCTGACCGGTTTATTGCCCTCCGCGCACGGAGTCGTAAACTTCGGCGTGCCACTGAATTCTGCGCATCCAACGATGGCGGCGTTGCTGAAGGTGCAGGGCTACCAAACAGCGGCGTTTATCGGGGCGGTGGTGCTTGATAGCAAAACGCTGGCTCCCGGGCTCGATCGCGGCTTTGACTTTTACGATCATTTCCCACCGGCCTCAAAAAATTCCTCAAGGTGGGGACGCGTCGAACGGCGGGGAAAAGACGTGGTGGCTCACGCGGAAAAGTGGATGGAGGCCCATCGCAGCGGTCCTCGATTTGTCTGGGTGCACCTTTACGATCCGCACGATCCTTATGATCCGCCGTCGCCGTACGACAAAACGTTTCACGACCGGTTGTATGACGGGGAGATTGCTTACGCGGACTCGGCGCTCGGTGACTTCGTGGCGTACCTCAAAAAAAATGCGTGGTACGATTCGGCGTTGATCGTAGTGGTCGGCGACCACGGAGAAGGGTTGGGCGAACACAACGAAGAGACCCACGGAATTTTTCTGTACGATTCCACGACGCACGTGCCTCTGATCGTGAAGTTGCCGGGACGTGCGTCCGCCGGGCGGACGATTGACCAGCAGGTTTCGACGACAGATATTTTGCCCAGCGTTCTTGATGAACTGGATGTTAAAGTGAAAAGTCCGACCGATGGACATCCGTTTAAGTCGCTTCTGAAGTTATCGTCCGAGGGGGCACAAGGGATGGATCCGCTTCCGGCGTTTGGCGAGACCGCTTATCCCATGAGCTTTGGTTGGGCTCCGCTATATTCGGTGCGCGACAAGGGATTTAAATTCATCGATGCGCCGCAGCCGGAATTTTATGATTTACACTCTGATCCGGGTGAATTGCACAGCATTTATCAGCCGTGGAACCCGGAACTACAGAAATTGCGCGAAGAGCTGGCGGCGCTGCGCGAAAAATATCCGGAGCGCACGTCGAAGAGTTCGGCGGGAACGGTGGGAAACGCCACAACACAAGAATTGCAAGCGCTGGGGTACTTGGGTCCCGCGGACGCATTGAGCTCGTCGACGGTGGCGGAACCCTCGCTGCTGCCGGATCCCAAAGACAAAATCGCGGAGCAGAATCTGTTGCACACGGCGATGTTGGCGGTTGATGACAACCATCCCGGCGAGGCGCGGAGTTCGCTCGAGAAGGTGCTCGAGCTAGACGGCAAGTCGATCGCGGCGCTCACGCAACTTGGCCAACTGGAACTTACAGATAAGAATTATGAAAAAGCTGGGGGCTATCTTGAACGAGCGTACGCATTACGGCCGGATGATTCGAATCTCGCACTTAGTTTAGGGGAGGCTTTGCGCAATGCCGGGGACTTGCGCGGAGCTGAGCGCGCCTTACAAGCCAGCCTGAAGACTAATCCGAATCAATATGCGGCGCGATTTCAGTTGGGCGTCGTTTATTGCGATTTGCGGCGATTTGCGGCAGCGCAAGATCAACTGGAGGCCGCACTGCTAATACAGCCGACCTTCGAGGCCGAACTGAAGCTGGGCGAACTGTTTCTGACGCAAACGAGATTCAAGGAAGCTGCCGACCAACTTGAAGCAGCCACCAAGACGCAACACGATTCTGCGCGAGCTTATGAATTGCTGGCGCAAGCGTTCGAGGGACTCGGTAACAACGTGAGAGCGCAGCAGGCGCGGAGCCGCGCCCGGGCCTTATCGGCGCGGGAAATGAAGCAGCCGGAATAGATTCCTGTCGCGATTTGCTACTTTGAAGAGGTCGAGACGGTTTTGTTTTCACCGCCCTCGAAGATTTCGGAAAGAACTCGGCCGCGCATCTGCTTAGGCTGCTCGATTCCGTAGATGTGCAGGATCGTCGGGGCTACGTCGTAGACGCTGGCTTCGAAGCCCATCAAGCGGGTGTCGTGTTTGATGCCGGGACCCATGGCGAAAAACGAGCCCGGGACGTCGTCGCCGTCGGCAAAGTCGTGCTTGGCGATCACGGGAGTGGTTTTTTCGTGATCCATGTGCGCGTGGACGTCCTTGTTTTCAAATTCGCGTAGAGGCTTGATGCCGTGGTCGGAAACGATGATCACGTAGGTGTTCTCGTCGACGTGCTTCAGGATGGCTCCGAGCACTTTGTCGAAGGCGATATACTGATCGGGAAAAGCATCGACGCGCACGCTGTTGATACTGGCATTATAACCGGCGTTAAACGGCGCAATGGGATAGAGCCAGTGGCCGGTGCGGTCTTCGCACGATTGACCGAGCATAGTGAAGTCGGTAGGGTGCGTGGTCAATAGATAGTCAAACAGCTTGGTTTGTTCGTTGCGTATCAACTGCACTTTGCTCAACCACTTATCGATGACTTCTTTTTCGTGACCTTTGAGGTCCGCGGCACCGGGCATGCGTTCGCAATCGATGTAAAAATCTCCGACGTTTTTGAGCAATTCCGGTTGAAGACTCTTTGGATACACCGCGTCGCCGCCCATCACTTCGGAAAGTTTGGGCGCACACAGCACACCGTCTTCGCAATTTTTGCCGCGCGTAAGCATGCCGCTGATCATGTAGCCGTTGACGGGCATGACGGGAAACGTCGCGGGCACGTTGGCCATGCCTACAGTTACATCATTGCGGGAAAGGACGGACCACAACGGCTCCTGCTTCAGCATATTGGTGTTGGCGGTGATACCGCCGACGAGAAATCCGGTGACGCCGTGTTCGTCGGGTCTGGTGCTGGTGAAAATGGTGCTGTAGACGCGCGGGCAGTTTGGCGCGGAGACGGTGCGCAGCTTGCCGTAGACTCCATCGTTTACGAAGCGCTCAAGATTGGGCATCTCGCCCTTTAGAATCAGCGGGCGAATTACGTCCAGCTCCATGCCATTCACGCCGATGACCACGACGTGTGGGCGTTTCTTCGGCGGGGTCTGCGCCTGGGCGTTAGATATTGAGGCTACGGCCAATAACAAAAACAATGCGGACACAACTTTTTTCATGATGACGACGCTCCAGAAATGTAGCGATCTGAGAATTCTACGCTGCGTGGATGAATTAATGAAGCGGAACGTTGCTGGGGTGAAATGCTGTGCGTGTGAGCCGACACGGTTGAACCGCTTTCGCGGGCGGAGTTCCACGCAGGTATTGACGGACTTAGCAGAAATTGGGTAGCCGGCGGTCGGTCTTTTCTGTCTTAAAAGGCGGCGCTTTGAAATAATGCCCCGATCATTCTCGACTACGTGAGATTGTTGCGACAACCTATGAAGCGAAGTTCAGAACAAATTTACGACGCGATCGTGGTGGGCGGCGGCCACAACGGACTTACAGCGGCTGCGTATCTGGCGAGGGGCGGGCTTTCGACGCTAGTGCTGGAGCGGCGGGAAATTGTCGGGGGTTGCTGCGTCACGGAAGAAATTGCGCGGAACTGCCGGGTCTCGACGACTTCTTATATAGCAAGCATGCTGCGGCCGGAGGTGATTCGCGATTTGCGTTTAGGCGAGCACGGATTGCGCATGGTTCCGTGCGATCCGACTCTGCAAGTGCCGTTTCTCGACGGGCAAGTGGTGCCGTGGTGGGCGGACCGCGATCGCGCCGTGGCGGAATTCAGCAAAATATCCGCGAACGACGCGCGAACGTTCGTGCATGTCGACCAAAAATTAAAGTCGTTAGCCCGATATTTGCAGCCATTTTTTCTGGAGCCACCCCCGGAACCCGGCATGGACACTCTGGCGGGCTGGTCGGATTTGTTGCGAATTGGAAAACGCTTTCGCAAGATTTCCAGTCGTGAAATCGCTGACCTAATTTCTTTTCTAACCGGAAGCTTGGGCGAATTCCTGGATGGCCACTACGAATCGGAAAAAATCAAAACGCTTTTTCTGGCCAACAACGTTTATGGGAAACATGGTGGGCCCTACCAGCCAGGAACCGCCATCGGGCTGCTATTTCATTTGTTGAGCGGGGGCGAACACGAGCAGCAGGGATTCTACGGTCACGTGATGGGAGGGATGGGCTCCATCACGCTGGCTATGGCAACTGCTGCTCGGAAATTTGGCGTGGAGATTCGAACCAGCGCCCCTGTGGCGCAAATCGATGTGCGTCAAGGCCAGTTGCGCGGTGTCGTGCTGGAGGATGGGACGGAATTGCAGTCTCGGTTGGTGCTTTCGAATGCCGACCCCAAACGCACGTTTCTGAAACTTGTTCCGGCGGATGAACTGCCCGATGAGTTCCTCCATGCGATCCAGGGCATTAAAATGGCTGGCCCGTGCGCGAAAGTGAATTTTGTATTGAGCGAAGAACCGCGATTCACGGGCACGAGTCCCAGTGCCTCAGCGCAGGAGCGTTCGTTGTATACGTTGGTGCCGTCTCTGGAATTTGCAGAACGGTGCTATGACATCGCCAAGTTTGGCGGGTTACCGGAAGAGTTGTGGGTGGACTGCGTGGTCGCTTCTAACGTAGACGATTCGCTGGCTCCCGTCGGGCGGCACGTCATGACGTGTTTTGTGCAATACGTGCCATACCGGTTGCGGGAAGGGACCTGGGATGAGAATCGCGAACTGCTCGGCGATCGTGTGGTCAAAAAAATCGCGGAGTACGCGCCGAATGTTCCGAAGACAATCGTGGCCCGGCAGGTTTTGACGCCACTGGACCTCGAACGCACTTACGGGCTGACGGAAGGAAACATTTTTCACGGCGAGTTGAATCTGGAACAATTGTTTTTCATGCGTCCGGTGGCGGGCTGGTCGCAGTACCGCACGCCGGTCCGCGGCCTGTATTTGTGCGGAGCGGGGGCGCATCCTGGAGGCGGAGTAACCGGCGCCCCGGGTCACAATGCCGCGAAGCAGGCGTTAGGCGATTGGAAGAGGTTGAGGAAGCAAGCGACATCGTGAACACACCGGAAGCCGTTGCGACATTCTGATGCACGAGCCGCGAGTTACATGAGCGACGAAAACAAAAACGGCGGCGAAAGATTGCAGAAAACTCTGCCGAGTTCGTATTACCTGTCGGACGAGATTTTTGCCCGCGAGCAAGAACGCATTTTCTGCCGCGAATGGTTTTGCGCGGGGCGCGAAGAACAGTTGCCTAAACCGGGGGACCATTTGGTTCTGGACGTAACGGGCGAAAGCATCCTGGTGGTGCGTACTAAGGAAGGAGAGTTAAAGGCGTATTACAACGTCTGCCGGCATCGCGGCGCGCAGCTTTGCGAGCCGACCGATCCAGATAGCGAAGATTTCGGTGATGGCGACGTCAAACTGAAGGGCGGGGTACTGGGAACGACGGGCATTCGCTGTCCGTACCACCAGTGGACCTACGCGCTCGATGGCCGATTGCTGAACGCTCCGTATTTCAGCGAAGGAGATGGATTTTGCCAGTCCGATTTCTCCCTGTATTCCGTCGGCCTCGCATGCTGGGGCGGATTTTTCTTTTTACATTTGGCACCGGAAGAACTTCAGGAAAGCGCGGGCTCGATGCAAGAACAACTCGGTGAAATCGTTACTCGCGTGCAGCGATATCCGTTGGCTGATCTCCGCACTGCAGCCACGATCACTTACAAGGTGCAGGCCAACTGGAAGGCCATCCTAGAAAATTACAATGAGTGCTACCACTGCGGCGGGGTGCATCCGGAACTGTGCGAGGTGGTGCCCGCTTTTCTCCAACAAGGCGGAGCGCAACTGGACTGGGAACGCGGCATTCCTCACAAGGCGGGCGCGACCACGTTCACCTTCAGCGGTCGCACTTCGCGTTCGCCATTTCCGGGGTTGAACGAAGATGAGAAGGTGCGGCACAAGGGCGAACTGATTTACCCAAATTTTATGCTGAGCTTGGCCGCCGATCATGTTGCCGCATTTCTATTGTGGCCAATCGGCGCACAGGAGACTCGCATTACTTGCCAATTTCTGTTTCATCCGGAAGAGATGAAAAAAGCCGAGTTCGATCCGCGCGATGCCGTGAAGTTTTGGGATTTGGTGAACCGTCAAGATTGGGAGATTTGTAGACGCGTGCAGCGGGGCATGCGCTCGCGCGTACACAAATTTGGGTATTACGCGCCGATGGAGGACTTGAGCTCGGACATCCGGCGCTACGTGACGCAGCGACTCGGGCCGGTCGAGTAGGCGGACGTAAGGTTTAATTTTCGGTTTTTTCTGCGACGAGATGTTGGCGCCGTGATTGCCGCGTTGACCTTCCCACCCAGTAAACAACGGCCCCTAGACCGATAAGCACGGATGCGGCGCCTACCACTTTTAGGACTACCAGCGCTTTGTGCGGTTCCTCAGGCGCCGGGATTAGCGAAAGCAAAATGGCGAAGGTCACCGTACAAAAGCCAATTGTGGCCAGCACGATTGCGCCGGGTTTGCGGCCGGGTACATGAATGACCTCCGGGCCGGCGGGTTCGCGCTGCAAACGAATCAACGATGCGAATAAGAATTGATAAGGGACCAAATAGGTGATGACGCCGATGCTGACCAGGACGTCGTAAGCGCCTTTCACGGTGGTTCCCGCCTGCCCCAGAAATACAAACAGGATGCCAATGATTCCTTGTGCGAGCACAGATGCGTAGGGCGTATGCCAGCGGGGGTGAATGCGTCCAAAAACCGGGGGAAGGAAGCCATCCATTCCCGCTACGAAGGGCAGCCGGGCCGCGGCCGCCAGAAAAGCGGCGGCAGCGCCGATATTGCTGATGGCGATCAGCGCGGCGGCGGTGGAGGTGACGCCGTGGACGCCCAGACGCACCGCGGTTCTATCGATCGCCTGGACCAGGCCGTCAAGGTTACTGGTTTCCGAATTGGGCAGCGCCAGCAGCACGCAAAAGGTGCCGAGGATGTAGCAAAACGAAATGGTCGCGCCGGCCAGAAGCAGGGCACGAGGGATGGTGCGGCGAGGATTTTTTATCTCGCCGGCGAGGAAGGAGGCGCTTTCGCATCCGCCAAAGGCAAAGATCAGTGTAGACCAGAAAATAATGTCGCGGACATGCGTTGCCGGAAGCAGTGCCGTTCCGTGGAAGGAAGTGGCCGAACCAAACCGGGCCCAAGCAATGAAGCCCATCACCACCACCATGAGCGCCGGTATCCACATAGAAAGCGCGCCAATGTTGTAAGACCATTTCGCGATGTCCATGCCAATCAGGTTCAGGAGAGTAAGAATCGCGAGAATACCAACAGAGAAAGTTACAAAATAGCGCGGGTTGTGCGAATACTGCTGCCACTCCGGCCGCAAGAACAAGATATTGCTCGCGGCAAAATAAAGAACGGCGGGGAAATACGGCAGATTGCTGTTCCAATAGGTCCAGGCGGCCACGAAGCCGGGTCCTTCGCCGAAGGCCTGTTTAGTCCAAATGTACAAGCCGCCTTCGGCGGGATAGCGCGAGGAGAGTTCGATCACGGAGAGTGCCAACGGAACATAAAAAAATAGCCAAGCGCCGATCCAGACGAGCAGTGAGCCGGGTCCAATGCTGGCGGCTGCGGCGATCCACCGCAAGCTGACGCCAGTAACAACATAAAACAAAAGCAAATCACGGAAGCCCATTACGCGAAGAGGTTGAAGCGCGCTTGCGTCTGTCGAATGGGCCAAAGGGCAATTCCCTCGATGAGGGCTTCGACATTAACTGTGTCGCTGGACAGCGTCAACGCTGTAGCGATTCAGTGGCTAAGATGGGTTGCTACAAAAAGTGGGAGCGTGCAATGTCCGTGGAGTTCATGCGCCGTGCTATTGCGTTGGCGAAAGAGAATGTGCGGAGCGGGGCGGGCGGGCCTTTTGCGGCGTTGATTGTGAAGGATGGCCGGTTGCTGGCGGAAAGCGCGAATCGCGTCACGGCCACCAACGATCCGACCGCCCACGCAGAGATCGCGGCTATTCGAGAGGCCTGCCGCGTGCTCGGCGATTTTCAACTGGCGGGTTGCGATTTATACGCCACTTGCGAGCCCTGCCCGATGTGTCTCGGCGCGATTCATTGGGCACGCCTCGCGCATGTCTACTACGGATGCGTGGCCGCGGACGCCGCCGCGTCAGGCTTTGACGATGCGTTCATCTTCGAAGAGTTACAGCGACCGATGAGTGCGCGCAGGTTGCCGATGGAGCAACTTCTTCGTGACGAAGCACAGGAAATCTTCAGGTTGTGGACTCGGAAACAGAATAAAACTCGGTATTAGCAACAGCTAGGCAGCGATGCCTAACTCTTAGCATTCAAGCGCGTGCAACTCATTCGCAGGTGGCGTGCGTCGGTGGCTAGCGTGTTGCAAGCGAGCCAACGCCTCTGTTCAGATATTCATCCATGGCAAATATTGGGAAGGGGCCGTGCGACGAAGCGGTGATGCTCGCGTCCGGCGACCAACATTGTGTGAATCGCGGCAGGTGGGTGCTGGCGGCGACGATTCTAGGGTCCAGCCTGGCGTTCATCGATGGAACCGTAGTGAATGTCGCGCTGCCGGCTTTGCAGGCGAGCTTGAACGCAACGATCAATCAGTTGCAGTGGGTGGTGGAATCGTATGCGTTGTTCCTTGCGGCGTTGCTTCTAACTGGCGGGGCCCTTGGGGATCTGTACAGCCGCAGAAAGATGTTTTTGTATGGCGTCATCTTATTTACGGCGGCTTCCGCGGCGTGCGGGTTTGCCACGACTATCTCTGAGTTGCTCGCCGCTCGCGGAGTGCAAGGCGTCGGCGCCGCGCTGCTGGTGCCCAATAGCCTGGCGCTGATCAGCACGGCGTTTTCTCCGGAGGAACGCGGGCGAGCCATCGGTACATGGTCCGGTTTCAGCGCGATCACTACAGCGATCGGACCGGTTG
>DATCOK010000576.1:0-5256 GCA_036564765.1 Candidatus Acidiferrum sp.
GTTCACCTGTTTCACCGCGCCGCCCGCCGGTTCGGCATTGGCGACTTCCATCAGCACCATCTCCGCGCGCCCCAGGTGTTCTCCGACCGCCAGCGTTAGCACCCGCTCCCGCACTTGCGCGCTGGTCAACGCCGCACCCCCCTTGTCCACGCGCTTGCTAACCCGCCCGGCTAAAAACGCCACGAGCAGCAATGCCACCACCAGCCCCCCTGCCGTCAATCTTCGCGGCTCGAGAAACGCTATCCACCACGGCGAGCGTTTTTCGTCGAGCCGCGGCGCAATCTGTTGCCACACGCGCCGTCCATAGTTCTCGCCAGGATCTGGAACCGGCAGCGCCTGGTATGCGGCCAGCATCTCCGCAATGCGCTCTAGTTCCGCACGGCACTCCACGCAGTCGCCGATGTGCGTTGCGAGCGATTCGCGCCCAGTCGTCTCGCCGTCCTGATACGCAATCAACTGCTCTTCGCTCAAATGCTTCATGATTCCATTCCCATCGCGCGTGCCTGGGCTTGCGCTCGCGGCGCAAATTGCGGTTCCAGCGCGTGCCGCAACTTCTGCACCGCCCGAAACACCGTATTCTTCGCTGCGCTCGAATTCGATTTAAGTGCTGCGGCGATCTCTTCAATCCCGCAGCCGTCGCAATGGCGCATTACGAAAGCCGTCCGCTCTGCCGCCGTCAACGTCCCTAACGCCGCCTCCATGTCTTTGCGCAGTTCCACACTTTGCGTCAGGTGCTCCGGCGTCGGAGCCGCGTCGGGAATCTGCCGTAGTGGATCCTGTTCCAAGTCCTCGTTCACCTCGACCTTCGGCGCCTGCCGCCGCGCATCCTCTTTGTTCTTCTGGCGCATGCGGTCGATGGTGTAGTTCGCGGCGATGCGGTACACCCAGGTGGCGAAATTCGCTTGCGACGCAAACTGCTCTAGTTTTTGATACGCGCGCAAAAAAGCCTCCTGCACAATCTCTTCCGCGTCGTGATGATTGCCGGTCAAGCGATAAGCCAGCCGGAAAATCGTCGCGCTGTGCCGCTCCACCAGCACGCGAAAAGCGTCGCGATCCCCCGCGAGCGTGCGCTCGATGGCGATGGCGTCGGCTGCCCGGACACTCTCGACGCTTTCCGTCATTCCTTATCCTTAGACAGAATTTGCCCCGCGCGGTTAGGTCCGCCTAAGCCCCTCATTCTGCAGGCCCACCGCCACTGCAATCCCGCCAATTCGCAACCAGGTTAGAAATACCGTATCATTGCGATGTTTCGGGCGCCTTTTCCCCAATCAGGTAGGAGCAACCGTTGATCCCACGCTACACCCGCGAATCCATGGGCGCCGTCTGGCGCGATGCCAACAAATACTCCAAATGGCTGGAAGTGGAATTCGCCGCCACCGAAACTCTGGCCGAAGCTGGCGACGTCCCCAAGGAAGCCGCGGCTAAAATTCGCGCCAACGCCAAAATCGACGTCGCGCGCATCAACGAATTGGAGTCCCGCGTGAAGCACGATGTGGTGGCCTTTACTATGGCCGTCGGTGAATCCATTGGCGACCCCGCGGCTGCCCGCTGGTTCCACTACGGCATGACCTCCAACGACGTGGTGGACACCGCGCAAGCCTTGCAGGTCCGCGAAGTGTCGCGCCTCATCGAAGCCGCGCTCGTGAAATTCGGAGAAGCCCTCGGCAAGCGCGCTCAGGAATTTCGCAACACGCCGCAAATTGGCCGCACCCATGGCGTGCACGCCGAGCCCATCACCTTCGGCCTGAAAGTCGCCAACTGGTACGCGGAAAATCAGCGCAACCAACAGCGCTTCCGGGACGCCGCTGCGCAAATGGCCATCGGCAAAATTTCCGGCGCGGTCGGCAACGCTTCGCACCTCGGCCCCGACATCGAAGAACGCATCTGCCAGCGCCTCGGTCTGACCGTAGCGCCGGTCGCCTCGCAGGTCATCCAGCGCGACCGCCACGCGCACTATCTCAGCTCGCTCGCGCTCATCTCCGCCACTCTCGAAAAAATCGCACTGGAAATCCGCCACCTGCAGCGCACCGAAGTTCGCGAAGCCGAAGAGCCTTTCGGCGGCGAACAGCGCGGCAGTTCCGCCATGCCGCATAAGCGCAACCCGGTCACCTGTGAGCAAATCTGCGGCCTGGCGCGCGTCGTACGCTCCAATCTCATCGCTTCGTTCGAAAACGTCGCGCTCTGGCACGAGCGCGACATTTCTCACAGCTCCGTCGAGCGCATCATCCTTCCGGATTCCACCATCCTGGTCGACTACATGCTCGCCAAAATGACTACCATCATCGCCGACATGCGCGTCTTCCCCGAACGCATGCTGCGCAATCTCGAATCCACCCACGGCCTGGTCTTCTCCGGCCAGTTGCTCCAGGACCTCGTCGAAAAAGGCATGCCCCGCGATGACGCTTATAAAGCCGTCCAGGAAAATTCCATGGCCGCCTGGGAAACTGAATCCAGCTTCCGCGACCGCGTCTCCGCCGACCCCCGCGTCACAAAATATCTCGACGCCAGCGTCCTGGCCCACACTTTCGACCTGCAACGCCAACTCCGCCACGTCAACGCCATCTTTAAACGCGTCTTCGGCTCTAAATAAAAATCGCCGGCTGAAAATCCAGCCGGCGAACCAACCTCATTCTAGACAAAACCACATCTAGCTGCGGAGGCGGAAACTCAATCTCTGCACCAATCCTACCTCGCGCTACTCCACGCGCTGAACGTAGCGCGCCTCGGTGGTGTCCACCTTTACACGGTCGCCTTCGTTCACAAACGGCGGCACCTGAATCACCAGTCCGGTTTCGAGCGTCGCCGGCTTGCCCACCGCGCTGGCTGTAGCCTTCTGCAGCGTCGGTTCGGTTTGCACCACCTTCATCTCCATGGTGTCCGGCAAATTGATGCCGATGGCCTTCTCTTCAAAGAATTCCACATGCACGATGGTGTTGGGAATCAGGTAATAGACCGTCTCACCCAGCTCATCGCGGGTCATCTGCATCTGCTCGTAATTCTTGGTATTCATGAAGTGAAATTCATCGCCTTCGCTGTACAGATATTCGAACTCCACTTCATCCAGAATGGCACGGTCCACGAACTCTTCCGCACGGAAGCGGTAATCGATCATCGTGCCGGTGCGCAGATTTTTGAGCCGCGTCTGCATGGAGCCGCGCTTGTTGCCCGGCGTGCGGTGATCCACGCTGAAAACCGTGTACAGCTGCCCTTCATGCTGGATAACCATGCCGGGGCGGAGTTGTGTCGCTTTTGTGCTGCTCATAATCTCCCAATCAAATGTAGTTTCGGAAACTTCGCCGGGCGCTTTGCGTCAGTCAACAGGCCCGCGAAATCACTCGAGGGACGCCGGAATCATCGCTCCAGCGTTGAGTGAACAGTATAAATGCCCGCATTCCAAGCGGTCAATCATCGCCAGCCTGTTACTGCGGTTGCAGTTCATGCCAATCATGAAAACAGAAACGGCATTGCCGGGCCTTCGGAGGCTTCGCTGTCGCGCTGCATCGCGGACAAGGGTCCAAATATATTTCATTGGCGTGTTCTGCAAGGATGCGCTTCGCGGTTCTTTCGGCGAACGCTTCGTATCCGTCGCGCGCCATTTCCAGAACTTCCGAGTCGGATGAAAACAGTTCCCTCAAGTGGTGTTGGCTCGCGGCCGCTTCCGCTTGCGCCGCTGCATCGCTGCGCCCCTTCGTCGCTTTCATGATTCCGAAGAAATGTCGGCTAGCCATTTTTTCCTGCTCGGTCATAAAGTGACTGTAATAATTTATTACGTACGAGACGAGGTGCGGGTCGAGGGTGGTCATCAGGTTCCTCCGAGTGGTCAAAAATGGTCCGGTCGAAATCAGCAGTCAATCTTATTGACGTGCTCTCGCCAAAATTTATAAGCTTGCGCCTGCCCCGCTTTTCGTAACCACGGAGGTATCATGCTACGAAAGATATTCGCTGCAATGCTTCTTGCCGCCCTTTGTCTCTTCAGTTCCGCCCGTCCTTCTCGCGCCACCGGCATGCAAGTTTATGGTAGCTGGCACTGCGGCAACGATGCCTGCACCTGGGCTACGGTCCGGGACATGACCGACTTCGACACCAAGAATCACTGGATTATCGACCGCGGCGACGGCAGCCCTTCCGTCAACCTAGTGGTCCTCAGTTTTGTGAATCCCTTGAAGCTGCTCAATCAGACCAATGATTCCGGCACGCTGAACGGCGCGCCTATTGGCATGAACTCAGCAGTGGTCAGTTATTTCACCAGCCACAATATCCGCGTGATCCTCTCGATCGGCGGCATTACCTACACCAGTTTCTGGGATCAGGCGCTCTCCACCAACGCCACGCAACTCGGAATCTACGCCGCGCAACTCGCCCAGCGCCTCGGAGTCGGCATCGAAATCGACTACGAAAACAACACCAGCCCGAATCTGAACGGCGTACAGGCGTTCATCAACGCGTATCGTTCCATCGAGCCGTATGACGCCACCGGAAACAATCCCGCGGCCCGTCTGACCATCGATCTCGCCGCCGGCGATCAATACCTCGTGCCTCTCGCCGCTACGGCCACCACCAACTGGCTCAAAGCCTCCAATCCCGTGCTCGACTACGCCAACGCCATGGTGCCCAACAAGCAGCCCAGCACTTCTTCCGCGGAGTCCAACTGGCAGCAGCACATCAGCGGCTACCCGCGTATCACTCCGCCGGTGCCGCCACTCGCGCCCGCGAAAATGACCGGAAGCATCTATATCGTTACGGGACATAATCCCGCACCGGAGTGCACCACCTTCAACGGCTCGTTGGAAGATACCACCGGCACGTTTGTTCAAACCGTGGCCCCGGCGGGTGCCGGAACCACCACCGGCATGCTTGGCATGATGTTCTGGGCGGCGGAATGCCAGGGCACGCGCTCGGTTTGTACCACGCCGCCAAACACCTGCCAGGGTGGAGTGGGAGTCGGCGCAAGAACGTACAACGTCCCGATCCCCATGCCGCCATTGCGGCAGAACTAATCGGCCCTCGCGAACGAACCGCTGCCCGATCTCGCACGTCAGGGTTTCGGCGTCGGGCCCTCTTTGGCCGCATCCGCCATGACTTTTTCTATCTCCGCCGCCTCGCGTGGTAGTCGTTCGCTCAAAAGTTTGTAGCCGTCCGGAGTGATGAGCACATCATCCTCGATGCGCACCCCGAGATTCTCTTCCGGTATGTAGATCCCCGGCTCCATCGTCACCACCATCCCCGGTTGCAACGGCTGGCAGTATTCGCCCGGGT
>DATCOK010000577.1:0-3030 GCA_036564765.1 Candidatus Acidiferrum sp.
GCGGACCGGTTCCTGAACATTTCCGGGCTGCAGTTCTTCGTGCTCGTCTTCGTGCAGACCAGCAGAGGCGGAGGGCTCATCGGAAACTTCGATGAGGGAGTCGTCGTGGGATTCGGCGGAGCCGGCTTTGGCCAGGGATTCGCCGGGCAGCAGTTCGACGACGTGCGATGCAACCTCTATATCGGCAACCGGGCGCGGCGGCGCGGCCGCGGTGACCGCCTCGTGGGCGTGGTCATGATCGTAGTCTTCGAGATTCTCGAAGACGTCGCTGACATACAGGAAGGCGTCGCCATCGAGGCCGATGTCGACGAAAGCCGATTGCATGCCCGGAAGGACGCGAGTGACTTTGCCTTTGTAGATGCTGCCAACGAGGGCGAACTCTTTTTCGCGCTCGATGTAAATTTCTACTAACTGACCTTCTTCAAGTATGGCGACCCGCCGTTCATGGGAGGCCGCTGAAATAACTAACTCTTTTGACATAAAACTCCTCGGGAGGCATCGCCGCGAGCTTGTGCCCGTCGGAGGTCCGAGAAACCGGCGCCTGCCCCGGGATTACCGGGACACACGTGGCCACGACCGCTGGGTGGTGGTTTTGACGTTCGAAGGCGGAGGGGATGGCGAAGATGCGGCCACCACTGAAACGCTGATTCCTCAGTCTATCGAGGCTGATCCGTTGCGGGGAACTTCCCGGGCAAACGGCGGACGATGCTGTCCTCACTCTTATTTCCTTCTATTTACGGCGACCGCGAGCGGCTGAAAGGAAGCAGCAGGGCGGTCAGCCCGTTCAAAGCAATTCTTAAAACTGGTGAAACGTTACCCGGGGAGGCCGGCCGAAGCAGGCGCATCTCACGGGCGCTGGCGGTTCGTCAGTTGACGAAGCGGCGAAGCCGGACATTCATCACCAGGCCAATCGCCAGGAAAACAAACAACGTAGCGGAACCGCCGTAGCTCATGAGCGGCAGCGGAATCCCGGTAACCGGCATAGCGCCGATGACCATGGCCACGTTTACTAAAACGTGAAAACCGAGCGCTGCGGCCACGCCCATGACCAAAAACATTCCCGCGCGATCCTTGGCGCGCTGGGCGTTCTGAACCAGGCGAAGCAGAAGCGCCATATACAGCCCAAGGGCAAGCAGCACGCCTTTGAATCCCTGCTCTTCAGCCCAGGCGGACATGATGAAGTCCGAGTACCGCACCGGGATGTAGCCCAGTTGATTCTGACTGCCGTTGCCAAACCCTTTACCCCAGAAACCGCCAGAACCGACGGCGATCTTCGACTGCAACACCTGGTAACCGGAGCCCTTGGCGTCGTCTTCGGGATGCATAAAAGAAGTGACGCGCTCGCGCTGATACGGTTTCAGGATGTGGCGGCTGACCGGGGGGTAAAACACACTGCCGACAGCCAAAAGGCCCACTAATGAGATTACCGCTGCATGTTGCCATTGCAAGCCGGCTAAAAATGCACCCACTACCAGCATTGGCAGCAGCACCAGAGCTGTGCCCAGATCGGGCTGCTTGAGAATCAACACCAGGGGCAGCCCCACTAATAATCCTGCTTTGATCAAGTCTTGCAGGGAAAGCTGATCGCTACGCACTTCCGCAAAGAAGCGGGCGACTACAATGATTATAATCAACTTTACCAATTCTGACACCTGAAAGAATTCGCCGAGGACGGGGATCCAGCGTTTGGCCCCAAAGCGGGAATGGCCCATGGCCAGGACGGCGATGAGGGCGATCACGCCGATGACGTAGAGCACAGGGGCCTGGTCGAGGATTAAGTGGTAGTCCAGGCGGGAGAGCGCGAACATCAGCGCGAAGCCGATGACCAGCCAGCGGACCTGCTTCATGTGCATGCCGGCGAGGGAGCTGCCGTGGGTGGCGGAGTAGATTTCGATCACGCCGAGGGCGCAGATGGCGGCGAGGATGGCCAGCAGCCACCAATCGTAGTCGCGAGTACCGGGTGCGTCTTTCATTTTTCTTTTCTTGCCGGCTGGCTACACCGGACTTTTCTTCGTTTCCTATCTACAAAAAATCCACTGCAAAACTTGGAGGCGCGTTTTAGCGTCGCGCGGGTTTCACCGGCGGCGGAATGATCGCCGCGGAAGTGTTCTCCGCGACCGGCTCCGATTTTTGTTCCGGCTTCGACTCCGGAGCGTGGTGCTGCGCGGCATTCACAATTGCGGCGGCTTCGGCCGGAGCTGTACCGTCAAAATTGTAGTGCTGGTATTCGACGGTGGTTTGGCCTGAACTGTTTTTATTCTTTTTGTCGTAGTAGGCCTTGATGATATCGCGCACCACCGGACCAGACGCGGTGCCGCCGTGCTGGCCGCTTTCCTGCACGAGCACGGCGACGACAATTTCCGGATTGCGGCGCGGGGCGTAGCCGACGAACCAGGCGTTGTCTTCGAATTTTTTCTGTTTGCCGAGGCGCTCGCGGGTGGAGTAGCCGATCACCTGGGCGGTGCCGGATTTTCCGCTGAGCTCAATGCCGGCAAGTTTCAGGGTGGCGCCGGTGCCGCCTTCGTTGACCACGCCGTACATGGCGTCGGTGATTTTCTGCACAGTGGGCTCGGAGATGGCGAAGCGGTCTTCGCTGACGTTTTGCGCGTCCTTTAATAGATGCGGCTGCTTAAAAACGCCGCCCATGGCGATGCCGCCGATGGTGCGCGCGAGTTGCAGAGGAGTGGTGGTAACGGCGCCCTGGCCGGTGGAGACGGAAATGGTTTCACCGGGATACCACTTGCGATGGAAAACGCGCTGGACCCATTCCTCGGAGGGCATCAACCCGGGTTCTTCCGCAGGAAGATCGATGCCAGTGCGGTGGCCCAGACCCATTTTTGTGGCGTAGTAAGAGAGGCGATCGATGCCCAGCTTCATGCCGACGTTGTAGAAAAAAATATCGCAGGAATCGAGAATGGCCTTTTTGTAGTTCACCACCCCGTGCGAACTTTTTCCGAAGACCCAGCATTTGAACTGGCGTCCGTAAAAGGTGGCGTATCCGGGACAGAAAGCGGTGTAGCTCTCCGGAGG
>DATCOK010000578.1:0-6046 GCA_036564765.1 Candidatus Acidiferrum sp.
GTCAAGACCGGCTGATAGCTGCGGGTGCGCCGGAGGCCATCCATTTTTTTTCCGTGGGCGTGATCGGAAGAGTTGTCGATGCGATCGAGATGGACGAGTTCGGGGCGATGAGCCAGGACCGCTAGAGTTTCGATTTCGCCGCCGTGGGTGAGGCCGTTGCATTCCTTGCCGAATAGTTCTTCGGCGACGAAGCAGGCTTGCACCGTGAGGACGGTCATGCCGTATTCGCGATGGAGCTTGTCGGCGGCAACACCGAGCGGCGGAATATTCAGCTCGTGCCAATTCAGGATCAGGAGATATTTGGCGCCGTGTTGCGCAGTGGAAGCGGCGGTTTCGGTGACGACGCGCATGAAGGTGTCGGCGGTCAGAGTGATGGTGCCTTCGAAAGGCATGTGCAGAGGAGTGACGCCCAGCGGGCCGCCGGGAAGAACGAGGCCGTCCATGCGTTCGGCGACGGCGTGGGCAATTACGTTGGCGGCGAAAATGTCGGTACCGGTGGGCAGATGCGGACCGTGTTGTTCGACGCTGCCCGCTGGCAGAATGACCAGAGGATTTTTTTTGAGCTGCGCGGCGATTTCCGGTTGGGTTAAGTCGATGAAGTAACGGCTAGGCAACATGCTGCTCCCTGGCAGCGCCGGTCTTTTTGGCGTTGGTATTGCGGGCCGAGTCGAAGGCTTCGGCTACGGTCACGAGTTGGCCATTGCGTTCGATGGAACGCAAGGCGGCGTTGACCATGGCCACCGCGGCATTACCGTTTTCCGCGGTGAGTTCGTTGGATTTGCCGGTGCGGCAACTTTCCGCAAAGAGTTCGAGTTCGGTGCGGAACATGTCGCTCGGCGGAACTTTTACTTCTTCGCGGGTGCCGTAACCGCTCTTTCCGCGTTGCATGTAGAGCGTGGAGGTTTCGTGCAGCTTGTCGGGGGTGTCCCAGGTGCCGAAGTCGATTTCGTAGTGCATCAAACCCTTGGAACCGAAAACGCGAACGGCGAAAACACCGGGGGAAGTCCAGCAGGAACCGACGTAACCAATTTTACCGTCCTTGAATTTGAGCAGGGTCATCGACTGATCGTCGACTTCCGCGCCAACGGGAGAAAGCTTGGAAGCGATGGAAGTGGCGGCTAAAACATCGCCGCCGAGATATTGCATGACGTCGAACTGGTGAATGGCGAGTTGGGAGAGCGGGCCGCCGGGCGCTTTGTCTTTGTACCAGCGCCAGGTTTTGGGCGTGAGTTCGAGGGCGCGCTCGTTGGAAAAATTGGCTTCAATGAAGGCTACGCGGCCGAGTTCTCCGGCGTCGATGGCTTCACGGATTTTGCGAATGCCAGCCATGAGCCGGGCGCTGTGGCCGACGGTGACGGTCACGCCATATTTTTGCTGCAGCGCGGCGATTTCGAGGCCGTCCTCCAGAGTGCTGGCGATGGGCTTTTCGGTGTATACGTGCTTGCCGCTTTTGGCGACTTCCAGGGCCATCGGCAAATGCTGCTCGTTCGGAACGGTGAGAATGACGCCGCGAATTTCCGGATTGTCGAGCATGGTGCGCAAGTTCGGAACCGCGGGGACGCCCATCTCCTGCGCGAAGGCGCTGCGTTTTTCTTCGGAGCGGCTGTAGCCGGCGACAATTTTGAGGGCGGTGGATTTCTGGGCGGCTTTCGTTAGCACCTTGGCCCAACGGCCAAGGCCGACGATTCCAACTTTTACGGGGTTCTGACTCATCCATGCTCCTAGGGAAAGAGAGTGCGCCTTTGGGCGCAAGAATCGATTGCAAACCGGTGCATCTGGTAGTACGGTATTACGGGATGATGCACCAGTCAAGCCAATTGCAACCCGCCGCAGCCCCTCTTTCTTTCATCGCGCGCTCGGCGGCCCCGCTGCGTCGCCAAGTGTTGGATGAGCTGCGGCAGTCGATTATTGCCGGGAAGTTGGAGCCTGGCTCGCGATTGATTGAGCGCGAACTGATCGCCATGCTGGGCGTTTCACGCACAGTGATCCGGGAAGCGTTGCGGCAGCTGGAAACGGAAGGGTTGGTCGCGATCATACCGAACAAGGGGCCGGTGATTCGCGAACTGACGGTGGCCGAGGCGAGGGACTTGTACTCAATTCGCGCGGTACTGGAAGGGCTCGCTGCGCGGCTGTTCACCGAGAATGCCACGCCAGCGCTGAAAAAACAGCTGCAGGAAGCGTTGAACGCCACCGCGCAGGCTTACGAACAGGGCAATATTCCGACGATTCTGGAAGCCAAGAACCGTTTTTACGAAGTGCTGTTCGAAGGGGCGGTCAGCGAAACTCTGTCTTCCATGCTGGGAACTTTGCATGTGCGGATCTGGCGCTGGCGCGCGCTGGGGTTGGGACACCCGCAACGGTCTGCGAAGCGGTGGAAGGAAAGCATTCGGGGACTGCGGGCGATGCTGTCGGCGATTAGCAAGGGGAATGCCATTGAGGCGGAGAACCTGCTTAGCGAGGAAGTGACCAGGGCGGCCGCTGAGGTGATGCGGTTGCTGATCAAGGAAGATAAGAAGCAGTAGTTGGTTTCGCCGGAACCAAACGGAACGAAGCATCATTGATTCGAGTTTAGGAGAATTAAATGGCTACCGATTTCATCGTGCACGATAAGGCGGACACTGTCGGAGTGGTGGTGGTGGAAGATGTGCAGCCCGGGAAGGCGGTTACCGGTTGGATTATGGAAACAGACGAGACTATCCAGTTTCAATCGCTGGATGCGGTGCCGCTGGGGCACAAGATTGCGCTGCGCGATTTAAAAGTTGGCGACACAGCGCTCAAGTATGGGCATGACGTGGGGCGCATTGTGGCGGACGTGGCCAAAGGCCGTCATGTGCACGTACATAATCTGAAAACGAAAAGGTGGTAAGCGTGGACAAATATTCCTTCTTTGGCTATCGCCGCGAAAATGGGCGGGTGGGGATTCGCAATCACGTAGTGATTCTCCCGCTGGATGACCTTTCGAACGCAAGCTCGGAAGCTGTAGCGAATAATATTAAGGGAAGTTTGGCGCTGCCGCACGCCTATGGACGTTTGCAATTCGGCGAGGATCTGGAGCTGCACTTTCGCACGCTGATCGGGACTGGCAGTAATCCGAACGTGGCGGCGTGCGTGGTGATCGGGATCGAGCCGAATTGGACGAGGCGGGTGGTGGACGGGATCGCCAAGACGGGCAAGCCGGTGGTGGGATTTTCGATTGAAGGAAACGGGGACATCAGCACGATTGCGTCGGCGTCGCGCAAGGCTCGCGAGTTTGTGCAATGGGCTTCGGAGAAGCAGCGCGAGGTTTGCTCGATCAAAGAATTGTTTGTGTCGACGAAGTGCGGTGAGAGTGATACGACTTCGGGACTGGCGTCCTGTCCGACGGTTGGAAATCTGATCGATAAGCTGGATCCCCTGGGCGCGACTACTTGTTTCGGGGAGACCAGCGAATTGACCGGCGCGGAAGTGGCGTGCGCGAGCCGGGCTGCCACCGATGATGTGAAGGAACGTTTCATGAAAGTTTTCAACGCGTACCAGGAAGTGATCGACCGATATAAGACGAGTGATCTTTCGGAATCGCAGCCGACCGCGGGGAATATCGCGGGCGGCTTGACGACCATCGAAGAAAAGGCATTCGGCAATCTGCAGAAGATCGGACGCACGACGAAATTTATCGATGTGTTGAAGCCGGCAGAGGGGCCGGCGAAGGGCCCGGGGCTGTATTACATGGATACTTCGTCGGCCGCTGCGGAATGTGTTACGTTGCAGGCGGCCGCGGGTTTTGTGGTGCATCTCTTTCCCACCGGCCAGGGAAACGTGATTGGAAATCCAATCGAGCCGGTTATTAAACTGACTGCGAATCCCAAGACCGCGCGGACCATGGGCGAGCATATTGATCTGGATGTGTCGGGAATTCTGCGGCGCGAAATGTCGCTGGATGAAGCTGGGGACCGGCTGATCGATATTACATTGCGGACGTGCAATGGGCGGCTGACCTGTGCCGAAGCGCTGGGGCACCGCGAATTTGTGATGACCAAGCTGTATCAAAGCGCATAAAGGTCGCGAGAGTTCGCGACCATGCTAACTTTTCTGGAGAAGAAGAATTCATGAGGTATTGCCGATTTACATATAAGGGAGTGGCGCGGTACGGCTTGGTGGAGGGTTCGCGGGGTAGTGAGCAGATTACCCACTTGCTTGGGATACCGCCCGAGCAGGTCGGGAAATTATCTTCTGTGCCGAGGGAAGAGATCGATCCGCTGTCCCTGGAGCAGACCGCGCTGCTGGCGCCGGTGCAACCTTCGAAAATTGTTTGTGTGGGGCGGAATTACCGCGCGCATGCGGCGGAGATGCAGCACGAAGTGCCAACTGAGCCGCTGATTTTCTTCAAGCCGCCCTCTTCCTTGCTGAATCCTGGCGGGGAGATCCGGCGGCCGGCGATTTCGGAACGGGTGGACTACGAAGGCGAGTTGGGAGTGGTGATCGCGAAGCGCTGTTACAAGCTGGCGGACGGCGAGGATGTGCGCCCGTATATTCTAGGCTACACGTTGGTGAACGATATGAGCGCGCGCGACCTGCAGAAAAAAGATAACCAGTGGGCGCGAGCTAAGGGTTTCGATACGTTTTGTCCGGTGGGGCCGACGGTGACGGACGAAATCGACCCGTGGCGCGGAGTGAGAATTGAAACGCGCTTGAATGGGCACGTGAAGCAGCAAGGCAACACCAAGGATTTTGTGTTCCCGCTGGATGCGATTATTCACTACATTTCGAAAGTGATGACGCTGATGCCGGGCGATTTAATCGCGACGGGCACGCCGGAAGGCGTGAGCCCGGTCGTGGCGGGTGACGTGATTGAAGTTTCGGCGGAAGGTGTCGGAACGCTCAAGAACCCGGTAGTGAACGACTGACAGCAAACTTCCGCCAAAATAGCGCAGTGTTTTAGAGTCAGGATTTTGCCGCGCTCTCCTGCACCGTCGCGTGAAAACTGATGGTCATCAACCATTTCCCTTTTCGCTTGATCCACACGCGGCTGACATGCACGGGCTTGCCTTTGTAGGGCTGATGGAGGCAGGTCATCACGATAGTATTTCCAAAATCAAACATTTGCGCGGAGACGAGAGGAGCCGGGGCGGAGCCGTAGCCGGTTTGCTTCTGCAGGTTGAGCGTGGCGATGCGATCGGATTTGAAAACGGGGTGATCGCTGCTGGAGCTGACGGTGACGAATTCTTCGTCGACGTGCTCGGACCATAACTCGGCGTCGTGAGTAGTCACTCCGGTTTCAAGAGCTTGCCAGGCCTCGATGACAGCTTGTTCGGATTCGTTTTTGGGATGATACGGAACGGTCTTGCACGGATTTTCGCATTCTTTCACGCCGGTACCGGGCGAAGCTTGCGCCTGTTCGGCTTGGGAAACTTCGTGGTAAACGAGCAGGTGCCAGCCGTTGCCGCGCTTGACCCACACACGCAGAACGTGGATTTTTTCGCGCGCGCTAAGAATAGCGACGACCTGGCCATAGTCACGATGCTCGAGTTTCGCGCCATTCTCGTCGGGCATGGGGGCGTGGGGTAAGGAGCCGAGGACATCGGGGCGCGTGAGAGTTTTGCCCGCACTGTTGGTCCAAGTGAACTCTTCATCAAAAAATTTCTCCAGCAATGCAGAATCTTTCTTGGCCAACGCCGAAACGAGGGCGTGATCGACTTGAGAGACAGCGGTATCGCCGGTTTGTGCCGCGGGCGAGGCGGAGCTTGAGCGACCAGGTATTCCAACCAGCAGGGTAAAGACCACCAAGAAAATTGTAACGGCGTAACCGTTCTTAAAAACGTGCATGCGAGCCTCCGGGGAATTTGCAGCAGCATAAAAAAAGGGCCGGCTTACTACTTCCGGCCCTACTTGGATGCGAAGATAGAGTTAGAACGTGAGTTTCAATCCGAGTTGGATGGCGCGAGCGCTCCCAGAGCCGAGAACGGGGTTGAAGGAGGCGACGTCGGGCGTTGCGCAGCCGCAACCAAATGGGCCGGAAGAGGGGTCAGCAGTCGCGCCGGCTCCATAGCCGCTGGCGCCGCCCCAGGGG
>DATCOK010000579.1:0-1674 GCA_036564765.1 Candidatus Acidiferrum sp.
CCCCGCCGGCGCCTCCGCCGCCGCCGCTCTTGCCGCCCAGCCGCGACATGGCCGCGCCCTTGCCGGTCAGGCGCGGCAGCATGTAATTCAATTGTGCCAACTCGACCTGCAACTGCCCTTCGCGGCTGCGCGCGTGGCGCGCAAAAATATCCAGAATGAGCTGGGTGCGGTCAATCACCCGCCGCTCGGTCAACTCCTCGATGTTGCGCTGCTGCACCGGAGTGAGGTTGCTGTCAAAAATAATCAGCGGCGCCTGGTGCGCGTTGGCTTCCGCGCGAATCTCATCCAGCTTTCCGCGACCGACCAGCGTGGCGGAGTCCGCCGAATCGCGTACCTGAAATACAGTGCTGGCAATTTCTGCGCCAGCGCTCTTGGCCAGTTCCACCAATTCCGCGAGCGACACGCGGCCTTGTTCCCCGGCAGGCATCCCCGGAAACCGCGGCGCGCGCTTCCAACCCACGCCCACCAGCAGCGCCCGCTCCGCATTCGAAACTTTGTGTTGAGGTGTCTTCGACAAAAATCAAACCTGGTAGCGCGAGAGCATCATCGAGCGAGAACCGTCGGCGCAATTATACTCTTCTCTCGCGACCCACTCATGTTCACTTTGTAACCACCGAGAATCGTAGGGTGATCGACACAAAGGAGAGTTGCCGTTTCGTCTATCTGAGTTCCTCACGCAAGTACTGAACAATTTCGGTCTGTATCTTCGCGTCGTCCCCTGGTCCCGCGAACCACTTGATCCCGGCATCCTTGCGAAACCAGGTCATCTGCCGCTTCGCATAGTTCCGCGTGGCCTGTTGAATAGCTGCGCGTGCTTCTTCCCTATTCATGCGTTCGCGCAACACCGCGAGCATTTCGCGGTACCCGATAAAATCAAATAGCTTGGCATCCTCGGTAATTCCCGAAACCAACAGATCTTCTACCTCGGCCACCCAGCCGCTCGACATCATAGCGTCCGTGCGCAACTCGATCCGCCGGTATAGCAATTCGCGCTCCGGCATCAATCCAATCTTGATGACCCGCCAGCCTTGCAGCGGATGGCGGCCCGCGCGATGCACTTCCGAAATCGGTTTGCGGGCAAGAACGCAAACCTCAATCGCTCGAATCAGTTTCTGCTCGTCAGACGGCGCAATTTTTCGCGCCGCCTCCGCGTCCATGCGCCGCAAGACGCGATGCAGATGCGTAGGCCCCCGCTTTCGCACGCTGCCGCGCAACCGCGCACGCAACTCTTCCGAGCGCAGCGGCAAATCCGCCAAGCCCTCGAGCAGCGCGCGCATGTACAAGCCCGTGCCCGCCACCAGGACCGGTAGTCGACCGCGCTCGCGCAGTTGCGCGAGCACCTCCAGCGCCAAGTCGCGGTAACCGCCCGCCGTGGCCACTTCCGCGGGCTCCAACACATCGATCAAGTGATGCGCAATTCCGGCGCGCTCCTCCACCGGCGGCTTGGCCGTCCCGATATTCACGCCTCGGTAGAGCTGTGTCGAATCGCAGGTAACAATCTCCGCGCCGAATTCGCGCGCCAAGGCCAGCGCCAGCACGGACTTCCCCGACGCCGTTGGCCCGACAAGCACCACCAGCGGCAGGATCGGCAGCTCAAAACTGTTCATGGAAAAATTATATGGCGGGCCCGCAGCAACAACACTATCAAGACCACAAATGCCAGCAGCACACTAC
>DATCOK010000580.1:0-6970 GCA_036564765.1 Candidatus Acidiferrum sp.
GCTTTGGCTCTCCACAAAAGCCTCGTAAATTTTCAGAAAGTGCGATACTAGCGTCGGTTCACGGGCGATGGAATAGAGAAAGGGAGGAGGAATGTCAGAGCAAATATTTACCTGGTCACTGCTTTCCAGGAGTGAAAGCACTTCGACAAATTCGTAAACGCGTTCGCTATTGTGCTTGCTTCCAAGTCTTAGGTCACTTTCGATTTCTGAAAGAACTTGCTTAATTTTGGGCAGCGCACCTCCTCTGCCGAGCAGCACATCGTACGCCGCAACTACCGAGTGCCGCAACGATTCTAGATCTTTGTAACGCCCGGCCTTGGATACGCTGCAGCACCGTTCAATTATGTGAAAAATTGGAGCGGGGATGTTTTGGTCGTTCAAATACAATGGGTCCCTACCGGCTCAGCATTACATAAATGGTCTTCCCCAACATGAAAACATCGCCTGCGGCGTCGGCATACTTGAAGCCGCCATTCAGAAATTCCGGAGGAATAAATCCATGGGTGCCCCAGAACTTTGAGCTCCGAGTGAAGGCAGTTTTGGATCCTATCTCCGTGGTTAAACCGAAATCAGAAACCAGAACTCGCGAGTTGCTCATCAAAAAATTCTGAGGTTTTATATCACGGTGGAATGTTCCCCTGGAATGGAGCTCTTGAATACAATCAATCATCTGCAGGAAAATGTTCTCTTGAAGGTCCAACGATGTAGATAGCTGGCTGGTAAGCTTGCTCAGGTCGCCTTCGGGGTAGTATTTCATAACAAAGTAAGGCGGGTTGTGATCCAGATCCTGATCTACTATTTGAACGACTTTTGAGTTGCCCTTAAAAGTTGCGAGCAGGCGCACTTCTCGGCGAAATCGCTTGGTTGATTCCTCGTCCCCCTGTCGGCAATACTTCAGGACAATCTGGTAGCCCAGAGCCCCAGCTACCGGAGTGACGAACTGAATTGCCCCCATTCCTCCCGCGTCACTACAGAGGCCTTCTACTCTATATTTTCCATTAACAATTGATCCTTTATCAAACAAGTCCATATCAAATATAATATTGTGGGTCGTTAAGAGGTTCAATCGGAATAGAGCTTATCCCCAGCTCGCGAGAAAGTTCTACGACATACCCGCCAGCTTACCCAGGCCCTTCATCTTGCTACGTGCCGCCATCGCTCCGTACTGCTTCATCATCTGGCGCATTTGCATGTATTGCTTGATCACCTGATTCACGTCCTGCACCGTGGTCCCGCTGCCCTTGGCAATGCGTTTCCGCCGCTTGCCGTCGATCACGTTGTGATCCTGCCGCTCCTGGTTGGTCATCGAGTTGATGATGGCCTCCACCTGCTTCAGTTTGCCCTCATCGACCTTGGCGTCCTTGGGCAACTGCTGCAGCGGTCCCACTTTCGGCAGCATGTCCACCAGCTGCTCGAGCGGCCCCATCTTGCGAATCTGCTTCAGCTGGTCGCGAAAATCCTCCAGCGTAAAACCTTCCGTGCGCAGCTTGCGTTCCAGCTCTGCCGCTGCTTTTTTGTCCACCGCCTGTTCGGCGCGTTCGATCAGCGACAGAATGTCGCCCATGCCCAGTACGCGCGACACGATGCGCTCGGGATAAAATCCTTCCAGCGCGTCGTACTTTTCGCCCAAGCCCACGAATTTCACCGGCGCGCCGGTCACCTTCCCAATGGAAAGCGCCGCGCCTCCGCGCGCATCGCCGTCCAGCTTGGTCAGAATCACGCCCGTCAGCCCCAATCGCTTATGAAACTCTCCCGCCGAGCGCACCGCGTCCTGCCCGATCATGGCGTCCGCGATGAAAAGTATCTCGCTGGGATTCAACTCTTTCTTCAGCGTGCTCAATTCTTCCATCAGCGAATCATCGATGTGCAGGCGCCCCGCGGTGTCCACCAGGATCACGTCGCTGGCGGAAAGCTTGGCTTCCTTGATCGCGCCCTTCACGATTTCGATCGGCTTGTTCGTGCCCGTGCCCGGCCAGATAGACGCCCCGATGGCCTTGGCCACCTGCGCCAGTTGCTCGCGTGCCGCGGGACGGTACACGTCAGTGGAAACCACCAGCGGCCGGTGCCCGTGAAGCGCCAGCCACTTTGCCAGTTTTCCCGTGGTGGTCGTTTTACCGGAGCCCTGCAGTCCCACGATCATCCACACCGATGGCGGCTTCGAAGCGAACAACGGCTTGGCGTGTTTCCCGAGCAGCGCGGTCAACTCATCACGCACCGTCTTGACCACTTGCTGGTCCGGCGAAAGCTGCATCATCACTTCGGCGCCGATGGACTTCTCGCGGATGTTTTTCAGCAGTTCATCGGCCACGCCAACGTTCACGTCGCCTTCCAGCAGCGCTTCGCGTATCTCCACCAGGGCCGCGTCCAGATGCTCCTCGGTCAACTTGCCCTGCCCGCGAAGATTCTTGAACGTGCGCTGCAACTTCTCCGTTAAATTTTCAAACATTTTCCCGTCTCATGTTTCGGTTGGAATAGAAAAGCCAATATCTATGCGCCGATTAGTGCGTTATCACGCAACTTCATCTCTGTTGATTCTAGGGGACCCACCAGGGAGGGTCAAACACCGCGGCAAATTCATGCCCGAAGACGACAACGCGTGAGTTCAGGCCGAATCGCGCTTACGCCTGGGCTTTGGTGGATTTTTCCGCCGGATGAATGACCACTTGGCGCTCTTCGCCCATGCCGATACTTTCCGTGCGTATGCCGGGCATATCCTTCAACGCTAGATGCACGATGCGGCGTTCGCGCGAAGACATGGGATTCAACTTGAACGGCTGCCGTGAACTCTCCACGCGTTCGGCGGCCACCTTGGCAGTCAGGCGCAACTCTTCAAACCGCAACGCACGGTAACCGCCGCAATCCACATGAATTCTTTCATGAAACGCCGGCTCGAGACGCAGCGCGCGAAATGCCAGGTGCTCGATGGCCTTTAAGACTTCCGCGTTGCGCTCCAGCAGAATCTCTTTATCCCGCCCGTCGAGATCCGCGATCACCTCCGCGTGACCTTCCGGATCGCCGGCTTGCGGCGCAACTGCCCGTACGTCCACCTTTAGTTCGAGTCCCGCGGCGCGCACGCTGTCATCCAGAAATTTCTGCAGTGCCTGCGCCGCAGCCTCGCGGTCCAGCTTGCCATCGCGAATGAAGTTGGGAATCATCGGCCCTTCAAACGCACGAATGCGTCTACGTGCGCTGCTCTCGAATTACGATTTTTTTCCGCGAACAGGTTTTGCAACCGGCGCCGTCACGACCGGATGCTGGCGGTTCAAATACCACTGCTGCCCTATACCCACGATACTGCTGGTGAGAATATACACCGCCAGGCCGCTGGAAATGGGCGAAATCATAAAAATACCCGCCATGGTTACGGGCATGATTTTCATCATCATCTGCTGCTGCGGGTCCGTGGAGGTCATCGGCGTCATCTTCGATACCAGGTACATCGAGAGCCCCATCATCACCGGCAACACGTAATACGGATCGCGCGCCGACAAATCGGTGATCCACCCGAACCATCGCGCGTGGCGCATTTCGATGGCAAAGCGCAGCGCGTTGTTCAACCCGAACCAGATGGGCATCTGCAGAAACATCTGAAAGCAGCCGCCCACCGGATTGATCCCTTCGCGGCTATACACCGCCATCACTTCCTTGTTCATCTCCGCTTTGCGCGGATCGTTCATCTTGTATTTTTTGTAGCGGTCCTGAATGGACTTGATTTCCGGGCCCACTCGCTGCATTTTCAGCGTGGTTTTGTAGCTGGAAATGCGCAGCGGGAACAGCAGCATATTGATGACCAGCGTGAGCACCACGATGGCCCAGCCCCAGTTGGGAATGTAGTTGTGCAGCCACTTGAGCGCGTGGAAGAGCGGGTCCGCGATGAATTCCAGCCAGCCAAAATTTACCAGACCGTGCAGCGGCGGATTCATGTGCTTCAGATCGTCGTAATCTTTCGGACCCACGTACACGCGCAGCGCCAGATTCTGCAACCCGGTCGCCGTGGCAACCTCCGGAACCGGCTCTGGCGTCGGCACGCCATTCACCATCGCCGGGTGGTAGGCCTTCCAGTAGCGGGTCTGCAGCGTCCCCGGCGCAGCCCCATTGGCCGGCAAAAACGCTGCGGTGAAATACCGATCTTCAATGCCGGTGAAATCCTTGCCCCCCTGCCAGACGCCCGGTCCCCACTTGTCGATATCTTCCAGCTTCTTGTAGGGAAAATTGGTGATCTTGCCGCTCTCGCTGTAATAGGTGGAAACCGTTTCCACCGGCGCCGGATTCGTCACCGTGAGATCGCCAAATCCACCCAGCCAACCGAGCCCCGCCGTGATCGGCTTGCCGTCCAGTTTCGCGGTGACGTCGGCGTGCATCACGTAACTGTGCTCGAAATGGAAATGCTTGATGATTTCCAGGTGCCCATCGCTCCAGGAAAATTCCAAATCCGCGGGAGCCGTTAGCGTTCCGTCCCCTGAACCGGGCGATACTTGATATAGGCCGTTATTCGCAGCCTTTTCCAGTTCCGGATTATCGAGCACCACGGATAACGGCCAGCCGCCCGTTTGCTGCGCCGCTTCGGGGTGCACCACATCGAGCACGCGCTGCGGCTTGTTGTCGTCCATGTACTTCAAGAGCTGCCAACTCTTCACCACCCCACCGCGATTGGAAAACTCCACGCGATACAGGGCGTTTTGCACAACCACCGTGCGTTCGTTACTTTCTGATTTTGCGGCCACCGTTACAGGTGCGGTGGTCGTCGTGCCCTTGCTGCTGTTCTGTGTCGGTGCCGATGTCGGCATCGGTGTCGAGGTTGAAGTTCCGGCCGGAGCCGTTGCTGGCGTCTGCGGCGCGCTAATAGCCGGCTTCGGTTGCGGCGCAACCACCGGCGGCTTCGGCGCGAAAAATTTCACCCACAGCAAAATCACCAGCATGGACAGTAGCGACGCGCCCAATATGCGCATTTCCGGCGACAGCATCTCTTTTTGCTGCGGACCACTCACGAATGCACCTCATCCGGAACCGGATCAAAACCGAATTTGCGCGAAAAGGGATGGCAGCGCGCCAGGCGCTTCACGCCCAGCCAAATCCCGCGCGCCACACCAAAACGCGCGATCGCTTCATACGCGTATTGCGAACAACTGGGTTCGAAGCGGCAATTTCCCGCGAAAAGTAGAGAGAGATATGCTTTGTAAAACCGCAGCGTCAACAGCGCGGTGTTCACCGCCAGCGACCGCTGCGAACTTTCTGCTACCCGCTGCTCGTGAACATGTTCGGTCATCATGGATTCTTCAGCAGGCGCAGCAAATCCGCGGTCAGCGCCGCATGCTCCGCGCGCGCCACAACACTCTTCGGATGTATCACCATGTCCCATCCCGAGGGTAGCTCCAGACGATGACAACGCACCGCTTCGCGCAAGCGGCGCCGGATACGATTGCGCACCACCGCACCGCCCAAGGCCTTCTTGATGCTGAAGCCGAAGCGGCTCTGCGGCAATTGATTTGCGCGATAAAAAACTACGAATTGCGCGCTGGACCGCCGGCGGCCCGCGCGATACACGGCATCAAAATCTCCGCGGCGCACCAGGCGCGCCTCTCGCGGAAAATTCAGGCGTGCGGTTTCATACAGGCGTGAGGCGATGACGGCCCTTCTTGCGGCGTGCGGCAAGCACCTTGCGGCCTCCCGCGGTCTTCATGCGCGAACGGAAACCGTGCGTCTTGGCGCGGCGGCGTTTGCGCGGCTGGTATGTGCGCTTAGGCAAAACAATTCTCCTTTATGGCCTGGCCCGACTGCGGCCAATCCTGCGAAGCGGCCAACACGTATTGGATGCGTCCGCTAACCGTAAATCGACACGCTCCGGCAGCGCGAACCTCTCACCGCACATGCGGCTATTTTGAATCTTCAAGTGTATGCGACCCTCTCCAGAGGGTCAAGAAACAGGGCAATCGGTGCCGGATCAGTTTTACCAACGCTCCGAATCGTGAGTTGATCTTTTTGGGCTTCCGCGCGCTAGAATCTTGCACATGGAAATCAAGGACAAACACGGTCGACTGCTACGCAAGACCGAGGGCGATCTAAGAGATTTCTCTGACCTAGATTTACAGGAAGCTATGTTCGCGGGGATGCTGCTACAAGGAGCACATTTCAGCGGCTCCAACCTTGCGGGCGCAGATTTTCGCGATGCCGATCTGGATTGGAGCATCTTCTTTCTAGCTGATCTAACTTCGGCTAATTTCGGACGGGCTCAACTGCAGGGCGCTGACTTTAAGCAGGCTAATCTTACCAAGGCCAATTTGCGAGACGCGAATTTGGGCCGTGACAACGTCGGTGGGTCAACCCAACTTCAAGGCGCAAACCTGACAGATGCAGAGCTTCGAGGAGCGAGGCTAGACGGCGCTGAGTACGACGAACACACGATATTTCCACTGGGTTTTCACCCGGAAAAGAAGAATTTGATCTTTAAGAGCCCTAGGTCCTGAATAACACGAGAACCGGAAGCAAATCTACTATCGAGCATTCGTGCGAGAGGCGACCTATCCACGATGGCTGCCGTTTTCCCAGCGGAATAAGGTAACATCCGCGACTGCTACGCTTCGCACGGAGACGAAATGCGCTTGGGTTTTATGCAGAAAATGTTTGTGGGATGGATCGCCATGGGTTTGATGGCCGGTTTGCCTCGATTTTCACTGGCGCAAGAGGCGGACAAGCCGGCGCGCGACAACTCAAATACAACCGAGGCCCAGGGCGCGGCAAAACCCAAGCAGGGAAGCAAACAAGCCGTGGAAGCGCGGCTGAAGGCGGCGGAAAAGCCCAAGCCTTTATCGGCCATCCACGAAGTCGAGAAAACTCTCTTCACCACCAAACAATTTCAGCAGGTAGCCATTTCTCCGGACGGCCAGCGCCTCGCCTGGGTGGAAACTTTAATCGGCAAGGACGGCGCCCCCACCGGCAACACCGCAATTTACGTCTCTAACTTGCAAGCCAA
>DATCOK010000581.1:0-5537 GCA_036564765.1 Candidatus Acidiferrum sp.
GGTTTGGCGCACAACCCGCGCACTACGCCCTCGAGGGCAGCGTGGCCATCGCCGGCGCCCTCGTGCAATGGCTGCGTGACAATCTCGGACTGATAGAACGCAGCGAAGACGTCGAGTCCCTCGCGCGCACCGTCAATGACAATGGCGGAATTTATTTCGTCCCCGCCTTCTCCGGCCTCTACGCCCCGCACTGGAAGGAAAATGCCCGCGGAGTCATCGCCGGTTTGACCCGCTACGCCAACAAAGGCCATCTCGCCCGCGCCGTGCTGGAGGCCACCGCTTATCAAACGCGCGAAGTGGTCGAAGCTATGGAAAAAGATGCAGGCATCCCCCTCGCCAATTTGCGCGTCGACGGCGGTATGGTCGTCAACGAATTGCTCATGCAATTTCAATCCGACATTCTCCATCGCGAAGTCCTGCGCCCGGAGATTCAGGAAACCACCGCGCTCGGCGCCGCCTACGCCGCAGGCCTAGCGGTGAATTTTTTTAGCGGCCTGGAAGAATTGCGCGCCAACTGGGCAGTGGCCCGCGTCTGGAAACCCAATCTCGAAGAAGCGAAGCGCGAGGAACTGTATCGCCAGTGGAAAAAAGCCGTAACCCGTTCGCTCGACTGGGCCGGCTCGTAACGTTTATCTTTCGAAGGAGTTTGCATGCACTCGCCCCTGCTCGGCGAATTTCTCGGCACCATGATCCTGATTCTGCTCGGCGACGGCGTCGTAGCCGCCGTGGTATTGAAATATTCGAAAGCCCACGACAGCGGCTGGATGGTCATCACTACCGGCTGGGCTTTCGCCGTGATGGCCGGCGTCTTGATCGCTATCGCAGCCGGCGGCGAAGGCCACTTGAATCCCGCCGTAACGCTGGGCCTCGCGGTCCGCACAGGCACTTACAGCAAATTCATTCCCTATTTCATTGCGCAACTTCTCGGCGCCATGGTCGGAGCCGCGCTCGTGTGGCTCCATTATCTCCAACATTGGCGCGAGACGGAAAATCCCGCGGCGAAGCTCGCCTGCTTCTGCACTCACCCGGCCATTCGCAGCTTCTTCCCCAACCTCTTAAGCGAAACGATCGCCACCTTCGTCCTTGTATTTGTTGCCGGCGCCATCGGTTCGCCGCGCGTCTTCGCCAATGGGCCCGCTCCCGGTATTGGTGTCGCGTTGGTCGCCAGCCTCGTCTGGGGCATTGGCCTCTCCCTCGGCGGCCCCACCGGTTACGCCATCAATCCCGCGCGCGATTTTGGCCCGCGCCTCGCTCACGCTATTCTTCCGGTGGCCGGAAAAGGCGGCTCAGATTTTGCCTACGCGCCCGTTCCAATCCTCGGCCCATTGCTCGGCGGCGCGATAGCCGGTCTGGCACTGAAACTTTTGCAGATTTAATTTTTTAGATGACTCACCACTCCACGAGATGAATCCCGTCCGCTCCATCCTCCTGGCCGCCGCGCAGAACGCCTGGCTGCGCGATCACGCCGCCAGTCACAAATTTGTGCACCGCGCCGTTTCGCGCTTCATGCCCGGCGAACATCTCAGCGACGCCCTGGCCGCCGCCCAGAAACTCCAGGCACAAAACCTCGGCTCCATTTTTACCCGCCTCGGAGAAAACATCGCCGACGCCGCAGAAGCTCGCAGCGTCGCCGCTCACTACGTGGAAGTTTTGCGCGCCATCCTCGAGCAGCAACTGCGCACCGAAATTTCCATAAAGCCCACCCAACTCGGCCTCGATCTCTCCGCCGATCTTTGCTGGGAAAATCTGAAAATCATCCTCGCCGCCGAATCTCCCTCGCGCATCGTCTGGATCGACATGGAAGCCAGCAACTATGTGAACCCCACGCTCGCTCTCTATCGCCGCGCCCTCGCGGAATTTCCCAACACCGGCTTGTGCCTGCAGGCCTATCTCCGCCGCACCGCCAAAGACCTCGCCGAATTGCTGCCGTTAAACGCTTCCATCCGCCTGGTCAAAGGCGCGTACAGCGAGCCATCGGAAATTGCCTTTCCCGACAAGTCCGACGTCGACAATAATTATTTCTCCCTCGCCCAATCCATGCTCGCAGCAAAAAAAGCCCAGCCGCGGATCCGCTCCGCGTTCGGCACCCACGACCTCGCCATGATTCGAAATTTGGTCGACTGCGCCGCCTCCCAAGGTCTCGCAAAAGAAAACCTCGAACTACAAATGCTCTTCGGCATCCAGAGTGCCGAGCAGCTCCGCCTCGCCCGCGAGGGTTACGATACAAAAGTGTTAGTCTCCTACGGCAGCAACTGGTACGCGTGGTTCATGCGCCGGCTCGCCGAGCGCCCCGCGAATCTCTGGTTCGTTGCGAAGAATCTTTTTTAGTCGAAGAATGAGCGGCAGGCTCGAAACTAATCTTTTACTTCATGTGAGCGATTGCCCTTGAGCCCACGCAAAACAATAACCACCCCATCCGAATCGAAAGACAAAGCGGCGAAACACCAATCGAAAGCCCCCGCCGCAATCATGCCGTCCGTTCCAGCCGCCGCCGTCATGAGCTTTCTCAAGGACACCCGCGCCCTGCTCTCCTGGACCACCAAAGACCTCTCCAAAACTCTCGGCATCGCCGTCGCCGAAGCCACTCGCGTACTCGCCATCATGGAAATGCAGGGCTACATCAAGGCCGCGCCGGACGGCCGGGGCTGGTTCACCACCCCCGCAGGCCAGGCTGTTTCCGGCTCGAAACTCCCGCACTACACCCGCGAGCGCGTTGACAAAGCCTTGCAAGGACTCAAAGAACGCCTGATCGCCGCCCGCAAGGATTTTAAATCTCCATTCAAAATTACCTCCGCGGTAGCCTTCGGCGACTTCCTCGGCGACAGCGCACGCGTCCAGGCCCCCGACGTAGGCATCCAACTCGAACGCCGCAAATCCGATTCGGCTCCCGCCACCTCAGCCACCGAAAACAAAGCGCGCCAGGCCTTTCTTAAGCAACTCCGCGGCAAAAACACTCCGCTCAACCTCCAGCCCTACGCCGAATGGATGAGCAAGCGCTCCCACCACAAGCTCGTGTAATAGCGCACCAAAAGCTGGTGTACAGCGCACCAAAACGCTCGCGCAACAAAATAATAAGTTGCACCGCTAACGCACCGGTTAGCGTCCAACCTAGCTCGAACCAGAGCGATCGCCAGCATCCAAAAACGCAGCCACGCCCATGAGACCTTCCGACACCGCCATGCTGCGCCTGATCGCTCTCTTCAAACTGGTCAAAGCCATTCTCTTAATCATTACCGGCATCGCCGCCCTCAAACTCCTCCACAGGGACGCCTGGAGCACTCTCGCCGGCTGGATCTCCGTCATCGGCCTCGATCCCGGCAACCGCCTCCTCGATGCCGCCATGGACAAGGCCGAACTTCTCAGCCCCCACAAAATAAAATTTCTCGGCACCGGCAGCTTCCTCTACGCCGGACTCTTCCTCACTGAAGGCACCGGCCTCTGGCTGCAAAAACGCTGGGGCGAGTGGGTCACCATCATCATCACCGGCTCTCTAATCCCCCTCGAAATCTACGAAATCTTCCACCACCTAACCGCCATAAAAGTCGGAGTGCTAATCATTAACGTCGCCATCCTCGCTTACCTGCTCCACCACATCCGCACCAATCACCCACGCGAAACTCCGCTATCAGCCACACCAAGCCACGAAATCCAATAATTGAAACTAGTTTTTATCGGAGAATTTCAGATTTACTAGGCAGGAAAAATGGTCGGGGCGAAAGGATTTGAACCTTCGACCTCCTGGTCCCGAACCAGGCGCGCTAGCCAGGCTGCGCTACGCCCCGACTGTACCTGCTCGGCCACACCTGAGGCTTGAGCGGAAGCACAACAATAACATAGCTGCGCCGCGCGAAACCAGCCAACGCCCCCAGAATCCTGACATTTTCGCCTCCGTGAACTGCCCGCCGAAACCTACGATGCGGCGCTTGCGCAAAATTCGATTTGGCCGCCATCCCCATTTAACGCGTAGTTGTTATCATCCGTTCCTCCGAGATTCGCAATCGACTTCGGCGCTTTTCCTTCCCCCGCCCAAGACCAAAAAAGACTCGCCGCAGAACCTTCTGAATTTTGAAGTCGTCGCACTCGTGCACGCCACGGGTCCGCCTTCCTTCACAAACCTATAAGTAAATCCTCGAATCTGCATGAATTTTAGACCCTTTAGAACTCAACCTCCTTTCTTTTCAACGCCTGCCTTCGGCATCGCAATTGCCGTTCTGCCTCACGGATATTTCACGCCGTCCGCAACTTTCTGTGGGGGAGAGCACCGTGACTCGATTTTTTCTGAACATCAGTGTTCGCGTTTTCGCGCTATCAGTAGCGCTACTCTCGATCATCGTTCTGTTACCAGCCGTTTTCGCCCAGCAAGGCGCCACCGCCATCGTCGGTGACGTGACCGACCCGCAGGGCGGCGCCGTCAGCGCCGCCAACGTCACCGCCTCCGACAGCGGTAGCGGCGTATCCCGCACCGCCCAGACGGACGAGCAGGGTCATTTCCAATTTCTATCTCTTCAACCCGGCACCTACACCATTAAGGTCGATGCCGCCGGCTTCCGCAGCGCCGTCACCGAAAAAGTCGAAGCCCTGGTCTCCACCACCCAGCGCGTCAACATCAAGCTGGAACTCGGCGGCGTCTCCGACACCGTGACCGTCTCCGAAGTGGCCGGCGCCACCGTCAACACCTCCGACGCCACCATCGGCAACACCTTCGACTCCAAGCAAATCCTCGCGCTGCCTTTCGAAGGCCGCGATGCCGCCGGCGTTTTGAGCCTGCAGCCCGGTTCCACTTACATCGGTACCAACGTCGACGACAACGTCGACACCCGCAACGGCGCCCTCAACGGCGGCCGCAGCGACCAAGCCAACATCACCCTCGACGGCGTCGACAACAACGATCAGGTCCGCGGCACCGCCTTCAAAGGTGTGGTCCGCTCCACCCTCGATTCCATCGACGAATTTCGCGTCACCACCGCCGGCGACAACGCCGACCAGGGCCGCTCCTCCGGCGGTCAAGTCGCCCTCGTCACCAAGAGCGGCACCAACACTTTCCACGGCTCCGCCTACGAACAGAACCGCCCCACCGTCACCGCCGCCAACGACTGGTTCAACAAGCACTCCCAATTAACCGAAGGCCAAGACAACATCCCCGGCAAAATTATCCGTAACACCTTCGGCGGCGCGCTCGGCGGCCCCATTCTGAAAGATCGCCTCTTCTTCTTCGGCACCTACGAAGGCCAGCGCCTCGCGGAAAATACCCAGGTCATCCGCAACGTCCCCAGTAATAATTTGCGCGATGGCGTGGTCCTCTACCCCTGCGCGGACGTAACCCAATGTCCCGGCGGCTCGATACAAGGCCTCAGTGGAACCTCCTACTCCTTTGCGCCGGGCACCTCTGCCGTGGGCCCCGCCGATATCAAGGCCATGGACCAGGGTTGCCTGGTCACCGGCCAATGCCCCAACGGCAACGGCGTCAATCTGGCCGCCGTGGACGTCTTCAATCAATTCCCCAAACCCAATTCCAATATTTGCGGCAGCTCTGACGG
>DATCOK010000582.1:0-4103 GCA_036564765.1 Candidatus Acidiferrum sp.
ACACCGTGCAGGAGTTAAGCCAGGAGCAGATGGCCAAGGCCGTCGAAATCGCCCATCGGGCCGGGAAAAAGGTAATGGCCCACGCCGAAGGTTCGGAAGGAATCAAAGCTGCCGTCCGCGCCGGTGTCGATTCCATCGAACACGGCACGGTCCTCGATGAAGAAGGCGCGAAATTAATGGAGCAGCACGGCACCTGGCTCGTGCCCACGCTTTACTGTTTTCAGCACGACATGGAGACCGGCTTGTCGCAGGGCCGCGACCCGGCCAGTTACGCCAAAGGCGTAGCCATCATCAAAGAGCAAGGCCCGGCCTTCAAACGCGCCCTCGATCACCATTTGAAAATCGCCTACGGCTTGGACGACGATCCCGATTTCGTCTCCAAGGAATTCGGCGCGCTCGTTCGCGGCGGCATGACTCCGATCGACGCTCTGCGCGCAGCCACCATCAACGGCGCCGAGCTTCTCGGACGCAGCAAGGACATCGGAACCATCGAGGCCGGCAAGTATGCCGACATCGTCGCGGTGGATGGTGATCCCCTAGCGGACATCAACGTCATGGAAAAAGTAACGTTCGTGATGAAGGGCGGCGAAGTGTACAAATCTGTCGCGCAGTAGCGCCGTGACCCGCGAATAAGCATGCGCAACGAATTTCAGAATCGGGCAACACTAGAAGTTGAAAGAAACCTGTAAATCGATGCGCCGGTTAGCCGTCGCCGTCGCGCCCATTCCGCTGGCAAGTCCGTTGGATTGCCCAAAGAGCGGAGAACTCAAGTTGCCAATCGGCAATGCCAGATTCACATTATTAAAGATATTTCGCGCCGATACGCTGAACGTCACGTTATAGCGATGGTTCGTTGCGCCGGCATCCGGTCCACCCCCGCGTCCGCCGCCAAATCCACCACCGCCTCCGCCGCGTCCCCCGCCTCCGGGGCCGCGCCCGAACGTACTCTGCTGCGGTCCGCCCAGATTCGTCGCCGTACCTTCTTTCTTCGCTCCAAAACCGAAGCTCTTGCTCAAGCGGATATTCAGCGAGAACCGGCCCGGCCCGGTCAAACTGTTCACCGGCACTAGCGCCTCGCCCGGTTGCGGCACCACATCAAACGAACCAAATCGATTCGTGATCACATTCGCGGAATTCGAGATCGCACTGGCAAACGCCGGCCGGTCATTGAAAATCGAATCGCCATTCAAGTCCTGCCCCGTCGTGATCGTGTACGGACTGCCTGAGCTAGCAGTCATGAACGGACTCAGCCGAAACGCGTACGGCAAGCCAATCGTCCCGCCGAAAAATACCCGGTGCCGAATATCAAACGCCGAGCGCCCATAATCCAGGCTGATATTATTGTCGCGCGAAGGAAAACTGCCGGCCCCCGCCCCCGCTCCCACATCGCTATTCGCATAATTGAGCGTGTAGTACCCAAATAGCGAGAGCTTCGCGCCCAGGCGCACACTGCTGTTCACGATCAACTGGTTCTGCTTGAACACCCCCTCGGACTGATATTGATAAATATTGTCGGACGTGCCGAGCGGTCGCGGTGCCGTCGAAGTGTCGCAAGGAAACGAGAAGCACTCCGGCGGATTAATATTTTCCGCGAAGAACTGGTGATTTCCGCGCGACGTGAGATAGGTCACCGAAAGATTGGCATTCTTAGTCAGTCGTCGTTCCAGGCTGATGCCCGCCTGCAGAATCGACGGAATTTTCAGATTGGGATTTACTCGATAAATCGTCGGTGCGGTAGCTCCAGCCGGCAGCGACGAAGGAGCGGGAATATCACTCAGAAAAAATTGCGGATTAGTCACCAGGAACTGCTGCTGGTTGATGCCGTTCAGCCGCTCCTGCTGCTCGGCGAGTGTATACGTGAAGCGGTCGTAGAAAATCCCGAAGCCAGCGCGAATTACTAATTTGGGCGCGGCGTTTTTTCCTTTAGCGCCCAATCCCCACGCGAATCCCAGGCGCGGCGCAAAGTCCGCGTGGTCGGAAACATTATTCTGGCTTTCGAACCGTAGTCCGTAACTCAGCGTCATGTTCGGCCGCAGATGAAAATCGTCCTGTACATACAAGCCGGCATCAAAATACGTTACGTCCACGCTGGCCCTTCCGGTGGTCACGGAATACTGGCTGGCCCCCCCGCCCATCGCCGCGATTTGTGCGAAGGAAAGCCCGTTAGCCAAGCCCAGCTGCATGATTTGATACGCCCGCAATCCGCTGATGATCGGACACGTGCCCGCAACAGCGACTACTGCGCAATTGGGATCCTGCCGCGATCCAAACGTAAAATTGCCGTTGAAGTCCCCCGTCTCCAAGCTGGCATCGCGATTGGCCCGCAGCCGCACCCCAAACTTCAGAAAATGTTTCCCCAATCCCATGGAGGTATAGTTCTGAAATTCGTAGCGCTTGAGCACATCGTTAAGCGTGCCCTCCGTGTTCCCCCCATTCACAAACGCCTGCTGCACATTAATCGTGGGCGTGAAACTGTTAGGCGCTTGGTTCGTGGATTCGTGGATGAATTGAAAGCGCGTTTCGTTGACCGTCCGCGGACTCAGGATTTGCGTGTCGCTCACTTGCAGCGTCTGCTCGATTTCCAGCGAGTTGTAGCCCGTCTCCGGCAGATCGAACTGCCCGATGCCATTATCGTTCTGGCGATTGTGTTCGTACTGGTAGCGCACATTCAGGGTGTTGTTTTTGCTGACCTGATAATCGAAGCGCGGACTCAGGTTCATGCGCACGCGCGGGTTGGCCACCGCGTCGCTGAAATTCACGATGTTGAAATTAGGATCCAGAATCGTCGCGCTCACGATGGAAAGGTCGTTGATGTCCCGGCGCTCAAAATTAAAAAAGAACGAAGCCTTCTTGGTGATCGGCCCGCCAATACTGCCGCTGAATTGCGTGGACTCATACCCCGGCGGCGTTGTTCCTGCCGGAATCACCTCGAACGGATTCCGCGAATTGAATCCCGCGGTGTTGCCCGTCAGAAATAATTGTCCGTGATACTGGTCCGTGCCGGGCTTGGTAAAAATTTCAATGCGCCCGTAGCCCAGCTTGTCGTATTCCGCGGAAAAGGGATTCTGATTGATGCGAATCTCGCGTATAGACGCTTTCGGCGGCAGTTGTCCGCCGGTAAACCCATCAATATAAATCTGCCCCCCGTTGGGACCAGCCGAAGGCCCCGCCAGCGCTTGCAATTCTTCTTGCAGTTCGTCGGGATCGTCGGAAAGCGCCTCCAGATCCTTATCCTTCAGGATGATGGCCCCGGCATTGTTTTGCGGATCGACGCTCAACTGCGTCGGAGAATCGTCCACATGAATCTCAATCTTCTGCTCTTCCAGAGTTAGTGCGATTGGCAGCGTTTGTACCTGGCCTGCTTTCACCGCCACATTCGCAGCTGTAAATCGCCCAAAACCTTCCGCCACCACTTTTACCGTGTAATTTCCCGGCGCCAGTCCGGGCGCCTGGTACGATCCGTCCTTACCGGTCGTGAAATCGATCGATTTGCCGTCCGGCGCGGTGAGCAGCACCGCAGCACCAGCCACCGTCGCTCCTGAAGGGTCACTCACCTGTCCACGCAGCGTTCCTGTCGATGCCGTTTGCGCCTTTGCGGAATAACCTGTAGCGAGAATTACCGCGACGAAAACAAAAAATACCTTGAGTACTCGGGCTGTCATTCACTCTCCGAAACAACTTCTCAATTGTCAGGCGTGTCGCGTACGAGAATTTCTACTGCGCGCCAGTCTCACCGCTGGGCGCGCCGCTCAGACTCCACGGCGAGAGAATAGACGAGGCGCCGTTCGGCGAACCTTGCAAAATCGGCTCGACGCCGGCCAAGAGGGTGATTGCCGTGACCGTGTTGCTGCCGCCTTCCGTGCCCACCAGCATCACCGCGTCGCCTTTCTGCAAATCGGCGATGCTCGCAGCCGGCATACGGCTCAGCATCTGCTGCAAATCCATGTTCCCGCTGCCGTCCGCGCCCCCAGCTCCGACTCCCAAACCGCGCCCCTGTCCGCGTGTTCCCGCGTCGCGCGAACGACGCTCTCCGCCCGGCGCGCGTCCCTCCGTTGCAGGTGACCCTGGATCCTTGGCGCTCGGAGCCACGGGCGCACCAGGAG
>DATCOK010000583.1:0-4312 GCA_036564765.1 Candidatus Acidiferrum sp.
CCTACGGTGTCTCCGGCGTAGCCCGCTTCCGCGTGAATATTTTCAGGCAGCGCGGCAGCTGCGCCATCGTCATGCGCGTCATCCCCGATAAAATTCCCGGCTTCGAAGAATTGAATCTGCCCAAAACGCTCCAGGAAATCGTCAACATCCGCAACGGCATCGTGCTCGTCACCGGGCCCACCGGCTCCGGAAAATCCTCCACCCTCGCCGCCATCCTCGACAAAATGAACGAGGAGAAGGCCTTCCACATCCTCACCATTGAAGACCCCATCGAATTCCTGCATCGCCATAAGCGCGCCACCGTCCACCAGCGCGAACTCCACACCGACACACCCACCTTCGCTCTGGCCCTGCGCGCCGCTTTGCGCCAGGCTCCCAAAGTGATTCTTGTCGGCGAAATGCGCGACCGCGAAACCATCGAAATCGCTCTGGAAGCTTCCGAAACCGGCCACTTGGTCATGTCCACGCTGCACACTATCGACGCCTCCAAAACTGTCGAGCGCATCGTCGGTGTTTTTCCCCTCTCCGATCAGCAAGCCATCCGCACCCGTCTCGGCAAAGCTTTCCGCTTCATCGTTTCGCAACGCCTGCTGCCCAGAAAAGATGGCAAGGGCCGCATCGCCGCTGTCGAAATTCTCAAGTCCACCATGCGCACCCGCGACTACGTGGAAAAAGGCGAAACCGAAGGCAAGTCCTTACTCGACGCCATGCGCGACGGCGACACCGAAGGCATGCAGCACTTCGACGGCGAAATCGAAAAGATGATTCGCAACGATCAGGTTGAATTCGAAACTGCCCTCACCTTCGCCACCAATGCCGGTAACTTGCGCCTCGAGCTCGCCGACTATCTCGACAATCCCCAAGGCGCCAGGAAAAAAGCTGCCGAGAAAAAAACCAGCGAAACCGAAATCGAAATCGAGCGCTAACCAACCGTTGGTAAGCCCTCTGCTTCGTCGAGCGTCGCCGCTTGGTGCGCGCAATCCCTCGCCCAGGTTGTGATACTGTCCACCACGTATGAATCCTCAAATCCTCGCGGATCGCTCGCTGTCCTGTCGCTTGGAGCGCGCCGAAGGCCTGACCAACGCGCACTTCGTCGAAGCGCGCGCGCGCGTGATGCCCGAGTCGCGCGCCAAATGGATCTCCGTCGCCGGCGCCTTCGCCATGTTCGACGGCGTGAATTCTCCCTGTACCCAGACTTTCGGGCTGGGACTATTTCAACTCCCCGGCGAACAGGAACTGGACGAAATTGAAAAATTCTTCAAAGCCCGCGGCGCCGCCGTATTCCACGAACTGAGCCCGCATGCCGACAAAGCCCTGCTGCCCATGCTCGCCGATCGCGGCTACCGTCCCGTCGAACAGAGCAACGTTTTGTACCTGCCGCTCGCCGGCGAAAACGTAACCGTGGCGCAGAAGAACCCCTCAGTCAACGTGCGCGTGACGGACGAGTCCGAGCATGATCTGTGGGCCCAAACCTCTGCGGAAGGTTGGAGCGAGTACGCGGAGCTCGCCAGCATGATTCTCGAGCTCGGTCGCGTCGTCGCCGCCGCGGAATCCAACAAAACTTTTCTCGCCGAGCTCGACGGAAACCCCGTCGCCACCGGCGCCTTGTCCATCCACGAAGGCATCGCGCTCTTTGCCGGTGCCAGCACCATTCCCAGCGCCAGGCGCCGCGGCGCCCAAGCCGCCCTCATGGCCGCCCGCTTCCACCACGCCATCGCAGCCGGCTCCGACCTCGCCATGATGGTCGCAGAACCCGGCAGCTCCTCTCAACGCAACGCCGAACGCCAGGGCTTCCGCATCGCCTACACCCGCACCAAATGGACCCTCCCGAAGTAAATCCTTCTCAACTCGTGCCCAACCCGGCCCAACGAAACGTGTCAATTCGAGAACGGAGCAGGCGGCCGAGAAATCTGCTTTTCTCTTCGGCACTTCGTTTGCTGAACGATTCGCGGGCGGCCCCGCTTGTAGCCCCGTTTTGCAACGCAGTAGAATGAATACTCACACCACGAGGAGCCCTGATGGCCACCGCTGAATACAACGTTCGCGCATCCATATTCACCAACGAACCCTTCGTCGACTTCTCGCAATCTACCAACAAGCAGGCCATGGAAGCCGCCCTGAAAAAAGTCACCGCCGAATTCGGCCGCGAATATCCCATGTACATCGGCGGCGAAAAAATCATCACCACCGCCAAGATGACTTCCACCAATCCCTCGCATCCTAAACAGGTCATCGGCGTCTTTCAGACTGCCACCGCCGAACACGCCGCCCAGGCCATTGCCGCCGCGTCCCAAGCGTTTGAATCCTGGAAGCGCGTCCCCGCCGAACAGCGCGTCGAAATCCTCTTCCGCGCCGCCGAAATTTTTCGCCAGCGCAAATTCGAAATCTCCGCCCTGATCTGCGCCGAAGTCGGAAAATCCTGGATCGAAGCCGACGCCGACACCGCCGAAACCATCGATTTCCTCGAATTCTACGGCCGCGAAATGCTCCGCCTCGCCGGCCAGCACCAAGTCACTCCCATGAAGGGCGAGAAAAACTACCTCGTCTACATTCCTCTCGGCGTCGGCGCCGTCATCCCGCCGTGGAATTTCCCCGCTGCCATCGCCGCCGGAATGACCGCTGCCGCCCTCGTCACCGGCAATACCGTGATACTAAAGCCCTCCGAGGAATCTCCCACGGTCGCAGCCAAAGTAGTTGAAATTCTCTACGAAGCAGGCATCCCCAAAGGCGCGCTGAATTTTCTAACCGGCGCCGGAGAAATCGTCGGAGACGCACTCGTAAAAAATCCCAAGACTCGCTTCATCGCCTTCACCGGTTCCAAAGAAGTCGGCTTGCTTATCAGTGAAGCCGCCGGTAAAAAGGTGCCCGGCCAGATTTGGATCAAGCGCGCCGTGCTCGAAATGGGCGGCAAAGACGCCACCATCGTGGACGAAGAAGCCGACCTCGACGCCGCCGTCGAAGGCGTGGCCCAGGCCGCTTTCGGTTATCAGGGACAAAAATGCTCGGCGTGCTCCCGCGCCATCGTCTCGGAAAAAGTCTACGACTCCTTCGTGCAGAAGCTGGTCGAGCGCGCCAGAAAAATTACCGTCGGCCCCGCCGAAGATCCCGCCAACTACATGGGCCCGGTCGTCAGCAGCATGGCCATGGAAGGAATTCTCGGCTACATCGACCTCGGCAAAAAAGAAGGCAAGGTCGTGCTAGGCGGCGACCGCGCGGCCGGTGATGGCTATTTCATTCAGCCCACCATCATCGCCGACGTCCCCCCGAAGGCCCGCGTCGCCCAGGAAGAAATATTCGGCCCGGTGCTTGCCGTCATCAAAGCCCGCGACTTCGATGACGCCCTCGAAATCGCCAACGACACTGAATTCGGCCTCACCGGTGCCGTTTATTCCCGCAATCCCGAAAAGATCGAAAAAGCCCAGGAAGCCTTCCACGTCGGCAATCTCTACCTCAACCGCAAATGCACCGGCGCCATGGTCGGCGCCCATCCCTTCGGCGGCTTCAACATGTCCGGCACCGACTCCAAAACCGGCGGCAAGGATTACCTCCTCCACTTCCTCCAAGCCAAATCCATAGCCCAAAAAATCTAGAAGCTGTGCGTAACCATCATGCCGCCTAAACCAACCGACGCGAAGCAAGAAAAAGCGGCCGCTCAAATTTCCGCAATAATGTGGGAGTCTCTGCAGGTATTTTCAGAAAAAGAAAGAGCGCTTCGCTTGAAGCAAATCCACCAAATCGTCTCTCGCAAAGATTGATTTTCCCCCATCCAATTGATCTTGGCAACTATTTAGCAAACTGCCCAGACCTGTCATTCCGACCGAAGCGAGCGTCCTAATTTTTTGCAAGAAAGCCCAGGTTTTCAATTGATCTTGGCAGCCATCTCAGCCAAGCCGCCCAGACCTGTCATTCCGACCGAAGGAGCCCGGCGCCTTTTCTTCAATTTCGCTCCTGCGAAATTGCCGGGCTGCGAAGTGGAGGAATCTCTCTTCGATCTCTCGCGCAGCCCCACAAACTGAAAGCGCAAGCGAACTCTTCAATCCCCGCGCAAAGCGCACGAAAAAGGCGTTCAGCCCTGGAAGAAAACTTCTAGATCTGCGGCACCTACTAAACCGCCGTCCGCCCAGCCCCCCACTTCAGCACCCGATACAACGGATAACTCAACACCAACATTCCCAATGCCAGCGGCGCATTTTTCTGATCCGTCAAGATCGACCCCACCAAAAACAGCACCGACCCAATCAACGCAATCGCTGTCGTCCACGGATAACCCCACGCCCGATAAGGCCGCGCCATCTCCGGCTCTTTCCTGCGC
>DATCOK010000584.1:0-7011 GCA_036564765.1 Candidatus Acidiferrum sp.
GGTCTACACCTACTTTCTGAAGCCAACCGATGAGGCTAGCAGTGGTTTGACAGCCGCAGCGGATCAGCGACCGACCTTGGTCGGAAATATCGTGCTGGTGGTGGACAAAACCGCCTCCCTAAATGTCAGTGACCAGGAAACGTTAACCAAGCAGGTGAAAGCCAAAGCAGATACCACGCCGCCGCCACCGATTCCGAACTATTTGCCGGAGCGCGATCGCATTGCCGGAACGGAGAAGTATGCGCTGGGGCCGGGTGCATTTCGGGATGCGCTGGCCAAGCTGAATCGGGCGGAGTATGCGGCGGTCGCGGAGCAGGTGGGCTTTACGACCGGGGCGGAGGCCATGCTGGCACGCTATCGTGCGGCGCATGACGATGCAGTGCTGCTGCTGATCGAGTTCCCTACCCCGCAGCTGGCGGGATTGCACTGGAAGCATCTGGAACAGGCGCTGCCTGGTTCCGCGAAGAAACAAGGGACAAGCATCGAGCGCAAAGGCTCGCTGCTGGCGATTGTACTGGCGCCGTCGTCGGAGAGTTATGCCACGCGGGTGCGGGAGGCGGTGCGGTACGAGACGCAGGTGACCTGGAACGAGCCGACGCATACCATTACGGACCCGCCGATCACCACGGTGCTGGCGAAAGTCATCATCGCGACGGGTGTTTTCATGCTGGTGGCCATCGTGTTTGGCGTTGCGTTTGGCGGCGTACGCGTGCTGCTCAAAAAATTGCTGCCGGGCAAAGTCTTCGACCGGCCGGAGCAGATGGACGTCCTGCAACTCGGCCTCACTGGCAAGCGCATCAACTCCAGAGATTTTTACTGAAGCCCGTCTAAGCCGCCGCTCATTTTAGAAGTAACAAATATCCCGCCGCAGCGTCTAATAAGAAGCGCTCCTCAACGCAGATTTGGCAATAGCTTCGCCCTGTCGTAAAATTTTCGGCAACGCCCGACGGAGAAACACAAGAGCATGCCTGGAAGCGGCTGGAAGAATAACTTCGTGAGTAGAAGTGTACCGAATTGGCTAGTACTCGGCGGCTTGCTGGCGGCGCTTGGTGTGGCCGGAGGTTGCGGGAAGACTGCGAACAATCCGGCGGCGGCCGGGCCGCACGCCATGCCGGTGCAGGTACATGTCGTGCAGTCGCAGCAGATTTCCGACAGTAGCGAGTATTTGGCGATCCTGAAGTCACGCCATTCCGCCACGATTAATCCGCAGGTGGAAGGGCAAATTACCAAAATTTTTGTGAAGTCGGGCGACCACGTGAAGGCCGGCACGCCGATCCTGCAGATCGATCCGCTGAAACAGCAGGCCACGGTGAGCAGCCAGGAAGCCAGCCGCGCGGCGCAGGCAGCGAATCTGCGGTACGCGGAGACGCAACTGGAGCGCGAGCGGAAGCTGTATGAAGCTGGTGTGGTGAGCAAGCAGGAATTTGACAATGCGCAGACGGCGCACGATGCGGCCGTAGCACAATTGAAATCGCTTTCGGAGCAGGTCAGCCAACAACAGGTGGAGTTGCATTACTACCGGGTGGCCGCGCCGATGGACGGCATCGTGGGCGACATTCCGGTGCGCGTGGGCGACCGGGTGGCAGTGACGACGCTCTTGACCACGGTGGACGAGCCCGGTTCGCTGGAAGCGTACATTTATGTTCCGGCGGAGCGCGGCAAGGACGTGCGCGTGGGCTTGCCGGTGCACCTGGTAGACGAACAGGGTAAAGCCATCAGTGACGCGCGCATTACTTTCGTTTCGCCGCAAGTCGATCCAGATACGCAGACGGTGCTGGCCAAGGCGTCCATCGAGAATCTCAAAGGCGCGCTGCGGGTGTCGCAGCAGATGCGCGCGCAAGTGGTGTGGAGCAAACACGAGGGGCCGGTGATTCCGGTGCTTTCGGTCACGCGCATCAACGGGAGATTTTTTGCGTTCGTGGCGGTCAAGGAAGGTTCCGGCACGGTGGCACGGCAAAAAGGTTTGAAAGTGGGCGACACGGTGGGGAACGACTACGTGGTGCTCGACGGACTGAAACCGGGCGACCATCTGATCGTGTCGGGTACGCAATTTTTGCAAGACGGCATGCCGGTAGTAGAACAGGTGCAGGCGGCCACCACTGCGGCCCCGGCGGGAGACCCTGCGCGCTAGCGCCAGGCTTCATGACGCAATTCACTCACCTCCACAGGAAGGCGGACGCCGCGTTTGTTCGTTGATTTTTTTATCAACCGCCCGGTATTCGCCACGGTTTGCGCGCTGCTGATTATTCTGGGCGGCGCGATTTCTATTCCTTCCCTGCCCATCGCGCAATTTCCAAATCTGGCTCCGCCGCAGGTAGTGGTGAGCAGCGGGTACATCGGGGCGAACGCGCAGACGGTGGAATCCGCGGTGACCATTCCGCTGGAACAATCGATCAACGGCGTCGAGGGCATGAAGTACATCACCTCCACGAGCGGGAACGACGGCAGCAGCAGCGTTACGGTCACGTTTGATGTTTCGCGCAATGTGGACCTGGCGTCCGTGGACGTGCAGAACCGCGTGAACCAGGCACTGGGCCGCTTGCCCAATGCGGTCAAGAACACCGGTGTCATCATCACCAAGCAGGTGGGCGGATTCGTGTTCGGAGCGGGCGTTTACTCGCCGGACGGGACGTACGACAGCCTGTTCCTGAGCAATTACCTCGACATTTATGTGAAAGATGCGGTCAAGCGTGTTCCGGGCGTCGGCGATGTGTTGATCTTCGGCGAACGAAAGTACGCGATGCGCTTATGGCTGGATCCGGGACGCATGGCGCAGCGCGGGCTTTCGGCGACGACTGTATTGAGCGCGCTGCAAGAACAGAACGTGCAAGTGGCGGCTGGGCAAGTCGGCCAACAACCGCTGCCCGCGGGCCAGGCGTATCAGATCAGCGTTCGCGCCGTCGGCCGGCTGACCGAGCCTTCGGAATTTGAAAATATTATTTTAAAGAGCGGCACGAACGGGACGCTGGTGCGGCTGAAAGATGTGGGGCGCGCGGAGCTGGGTGCGGAAGATTACGGCTCGGTGCTGTCCTTCGACGGGCATGAAGCGGTGGGTATCGGCGTAACGCAACTTCCCGGCGCGAACGCGCTGGACGTGGACCGCCTGGCCAAGGCGGAGTTGTTGCGGCTGTCCAAGACCTTTCCTCCGGGGCTCAAGTATGCGGTGGCTTTCGATACCACCACGGTCATCGGCGAATCGATTCGCGACGTGTTGATCACGCTGCTGGAAGCGATTTTGCTGGTGATCTTCGTTATTTACATATTTTTGCAGGATTGGCGCAGCACGTTGATCCCGGCGGTGACGATCCCGGTTTCGCTGATCGGCGCATTTATTTTCGTAAAGTTGCTGGGATTTTCGATCAATACCTTGACGCTGTTTGGTATCACGCTGGCGACCGGACTGGTGGTCGACGATGCCATCGTGGTTATTGAAAACGTCGAGCGGCACATTGCTGAGGGCATTACCGAGCCGCACAATGCGGCGTCGGTAGCAATGAAGGAAGTGGCGGGCGCGGTGATTGCCACGTCGCTGGTGCTGGTGGCGGTGTTCGTGCCGGTGGCGTTATTTCCTGGCACCACTGGAATTTTGTTCCGGCAATTTGCGTTAACCATTGCATTTTCCGTGGCAATTTCGGCGTTCAATGCCCTGACGCTGACGCCGGCACTTTCCGCGATTCTACTCGGGCACCACCGCGAGCGGGCGCAAGGGCGCATCTTCCGGGCGTTCAACCGGGTGGTGGAGGCCGGAACGAATGCGTACAGCAAGACGGTGCGCGGGGTAATCGGCTGGAAATATGTGGCGGCGATCGTGTTCGTTGCTTTGTTGGGCTTGACCTATTGGATTTATCAGAGCGTGCCTCGGGGATTCATTCCGGAAGACGACGAAGGCTACGTGATCATGATTGTGCAGTCGCCGCAGGGCGCTTCGCTGGAATACACGCGAAACATCTGTGTGCAGGTGGAAAAAGTGTTGGCCGGGGTGCATGACATCGACGGAATATTCACCATCACGGGCTTCAGCTTTTCCGGCAGCGCGCCAAACCGCGCGATGATGTTCGCGAACCTGCGGCCATTTAAGGAGCGCAAGGGGCAAGCGCACTCTTCCGAAGCGATCATCCAGAGTCTGCGCCCGAAGCTGTTTGGAATTTCCGGCGCGTTGGTGATTCCGTTCAATCCACCGGCGGTGCAGGGGCTCGGGCAGTTTGGCGGGTTTCAGTACGAACTGGAAGATCAGGGACGAAATTCGCTGGAGGACATTGCGAATACGGCGAATAAGCTGGTGGGAGCGGGCAATCAGAGCAAGGTTTTGACCGGACTGTTTACCAGTTTTACCGCCAACGATCCGCAGTACCTGGTGCGCATCGAGCGCGAAAAGGCGAAGAGTCTGCAGGTGCCGCTGAGCCAGATTACCGACGCCCTGCAGGTTTATATGGGCTCGGTGTACGTGAACGACTTCGACTTCAACAATCGATCGTACCGCGTGTATATCCAAGCAGCTGGGCGTTTCCGTTCGAACGCCAAGGCCATCGGTCAATATTATGTGCGGTCGGATACCGGGAAGATGATTTCGCTGGATGACCTGGTGACGGTGGAGCAGACCGCCAATCCGCAGGTCATCAGTCATTACAACTTGTTCCGCTCTGCGGAGATCAACGGGTCGGCGGCCCCGGGGCGGAGTTCGGGCGACGGCATTGCGGATATGGAAACGCTCTCGAAGAAAATTCTCCCGAACGGAATGACCTTCGAATGGAGCGGCCTCTCGCTGGAAGAATTGGAGTCCGGCGGAAAAGCGGCGATTTTGTTTGGATTGGGTATCGTGGTGGTTTATCTGACGCTGGCCGCGCAGTATGAAAGTTTTGTGCTGCCGTTTATCGTGTTGTTGGCGGTGCCGGTAGCGGTTCTGGGCGCGATTGGCTCGCAGGCGCTGCGCGGATTGCAGAACGACGTGTACTGCCAGATCGGGTTGGTGATGCTGATCGGCTTGGCGAGCAAGAACGCGATTTTGATTGTGGAGTTCGCGGAACAGTTGCGCGCGCAGGGCATGTCGATTGTGGATGCGGCGGTGGAAGCAGCACGGATCCGGTTGCGGCCGATTCTGATGACTTCGCTCGCGTTTATCTTGGGCGTGCTGCCACTAGTTCTGGCGCAAGGTGCCGGTCGGTCTGGGCGCATTTCGGTGGGAACCACGGTGTTTGGCGGGATGATCGCCGCGACTACGCTGAATTTGATTTTTATTCCGGTGTTGTATGTGATTGTGAAGAGTATTGTGCCAGGTCGGACGGCGACGAAGGCTATTCCGCACGAGTGAGTTGTCTGATTTGAGTTAGAGCATTCCGAAATTAAGACGTTCCTTGTTCCATTCCAGAATCCGGACCCGCCACCGCGGATAAGCTCGCCTAGGCGAGCAAGCACGAAAATTCGGCGGGTGGGGCACCCGCACTTTTATCTTTCCAACTTGCTGCCGGCTGACATTTGATCGCCTCGCCCAGCCCTGCAAAATTGGCGACTATTTGTTGGCGGCCTTGGCGAAGTACTCGTCGAGGCCGACTTTGACATCGTTTACCGCGCTTTGAACGTTGTGATCGAGGGCGGTGACCAGAGCGGGCACCTCCTTGGCGCTAACGGGCTCGTCGTGGCCGTAGTGGTGGGTCCAGACGATGGAGCCGGTCTTAGTGTCATGCAGTTCCCAATCGATGGTGACGCGGGCCTGCAAGGGGTCGCCGGAAACCTCCTTGAAGTCGTACAGGCGTCCGCGCAAAACGTAGTCAGTTCGACTGGCGCTGCGTTGCGAAAACACTTCGCGGTAATGGCCGGAAGCGCGCAGTTCCCGCAACAAGACTTCATCAATCATCTCGGCGGGCGGCTCGGTCCAGCGTTGATATTCGTAGGTGCCCATCTGTTCGGCGCCGGAACTGTAGACGATGCGGTCCTCGCGATAGAGATGTGAGGCCACCAGTGGGCCAAGGGCGAGCGAGATGCCGGAGGGATTCGACTCCGCCTGGGCCATGTCTTTGGGCACGCTGAGTTGGTAGTAGCGCATGGGCTTGGCGGCGGCGCAGCCGTGCAGAGCCACGACAGAAACTGTGGCAACAAGAAACGATGCTGTTGCCAGCCACTTTGATGACGCGAGCTTGCGACTCTGAATTCTTTTTACGCGAGCGTCGCTGGAGAACATGGGGGTTGTGCTCATCGTGGATCACCTGTTTTGTGTTCGCGCGGGGTGCTGGAACGGATGAGAGTGTACGGCTTGGTTTTGATGGTGTCGGTAAATTCCTTGAGGTTCTGGCTGACGTGACGCAGGTTTTCGAGCAGCTCGTCGATGTTTTCAGAGTTCACGTCGAGGGTCTGGTCCAGCCGGCCGGTTAAAGATGTAACGTTGTTGAGCGACTTGCGCAGTTCGAGTACGGCCTGGTGCACGTCGGGGCGATTTTCCGCGATCAGGCCGTCGACATGATTGAGAGCCTCGTTGGCCTGCGCGGAGGTTTTGCGCAAGTCGTCAATCAACGGGCCGATCTTCTCGCTGGAAGTATTCAGGTTGCCGAGAGTGGCTCGCAGGGCCGGGCGATTTTCCGCGATCATCTGATGCGTTTGGGCCAGGGTGCCGGAGAGATTGGCGCGATTCTGCGGGCTGAGCAGGTCGTTGACGCGATCGATGGTGACTTTCAGCTCGGTGGCGCGATCGTTGAGAGTGTGGAGGAGCTGCTGAGCCTCTGGAGCGATATCGTTGATGCGCTCGGTGATGGCGTTGAGATCGAGGTAGCGGTCAGCGAATAAGGTCGAGCCGTCTTTCGCCAGCGCGGCTTGCGGGGTGCCAGGGACGATCTCGAGGTGATTGTCGCCGAGCGGGCTCATGCTCATGATACGCACGTGGCTGTCGGTTTTCACCGGAAGATCGGACTGCACGCTCAAAGTGATTTCAATTTGCGCGGGGTCCTGCGGATTGATGCGCAGTTTCTCGACGCGGCCAACTTTGGGGCCGCCGGCGTAGCGCACGGTGGAACCGACTTCGAG
>DATCOK010000585.1:0-1838 GCA_036564765.1 Candidatus Acidiferrum sp.
CTGCTATACCGCGCGAATACCACGCTGGTGGCGCAAGCGCTGGATGCGCAGAACGGACAACTGTCGGGAGCGCCGCTGCCGGTGGTGAATAACTTGCGGGACGACGTAGGAGTGTGGCGTAGCATATTTTCCGTTTCGCAAAATGGGCTGATGGTTTATCAGACGGGCAGCGCGGACTCGGCGAAAAGCCACCTGGTATGGTTCGACCGCGCGGGCAAGCCACTGGCAGATTTCAATCCGCAGGAATCGACGATTACGGATGTGCGCGCGCTGCTGGGAGTGCGCGATGTGCGGCTCTCGCCGGACAACAGCAAAGTGGCGTTTGCCAGCGGCACAGGAATCTGGACGATGGATCTGGAACGGAAGACCAAAACGCGCATTACCTTTGACCAGCGGGTGTACCAGGAGCCGACCTGGTCGGCCGATGGAAAGATGCTGGTGTTCACGTCGCTGACAACCAACGGCGGGGGCAACGTCGAGATTCGCTACAAGGCGTCGGACGGCAGCGGAAGCGAAAAAACATTTAACATCGAGCAGAATAATTATCACAACCCGGCGTGGACACCCGATGGAAAATATCTGACGTATTTGTGGGGCGATGGCGAGAGAAACGTTACGTTGTGGATGGTGCCGGTGACGGGAGGAGCGAAACCGGTGCCGGTGGTGCAACCGCCTTCGGCGCAGTCAAATATTGTTTCGTACCGCGTGTCGCCGGATGGGCAGTGGGTGGCGTATGTTTCGGATGAATCCGGGCAGCAGGAAGTGTATGTCACTAGCTTTCCGGAGGGCCGGGGCAAGTGGCGAGTGTCGTCGAACAGCGGTGCGTATCCGGCGTGGAGTGGAAACGGAAAAGAACTGTTTTACATGAGCTTGGCGAATGACTTTTTTGCCTGCGCGGTGACGGTAAAAGGGACAGAGATTGTGGCGGGCACGCCGCAACATCTATTTCATACCGGCACACCGGGAGTGGGCACGGCTTTCGACGCTTCTTTGGACGGCAAGCGGCTGCTGATCAATCACTCCGATGAAGAGTTGCAGTCCCCGTTGCATTTAAATACCGACTGGCTGGCGGAAGTGAAGAGATGAATGGGCGGAGCGATGTCGAAGTGAAGAATCGTGCATAAATCGTTCCACTGCCACGATCGATAATCAGCCTTGCCAAAGCAGTTTCTGGCTTTGAAAAAGCCGTTGGCTTCGAGCCCCCAAACTCCCCAGTCGCCGTTCGTTCGCGAGTGCCAGTCTGGTCGTCCCCGCCATATTTTATAAAAGCGCCATTTTTTATAAAAAGTTATCATCGATCGCTGCTGAAACGTTGGACGCCAAAAAGAGCGCATGGCGCTTGCAACCGCAGCCCATTGTTTTATAATCACTATTATCCAATAACTATGCGCGCCTCGCATGAACAGTTCCGCGAATTGGCAGTGAAGCACGGGTTGGCGGTGACCCACCAGCGTCAGCTGATCTATGAGGCGGTCATCGCCTCCCGCGGTCACCATTCTCCGGAAAGCATTTACGTCACGGTGCGGCGCCGCATTCCGTCGATTTCTCTCGCTACCGTCTACAACAATCTGCGGCTTTTCATCGAGAGCGGATTGCTGCGAGAGGTTACGCCCCATGCCGCTACCTTGCGGGTGGATGGCAATCTCGAACCGCATCATCACCTGGTGTGTTCGCGGTGCAAGTTGGTGCAGGACATCGACGCAGATTTTGTCGATTTCAAAAAGTTGTCCCGCCGGGTTCGCGGGGGTTTTGATTTGACCCAGCCGGTAGTCGAGGTTTTCGGCCTGTGCCGCCGGTGTAGCGCCAGGAAATAATTGTTTTCGCGCAATATCAATTCC
>DATCOK010000586.1:0-6612 GCA_036564765.1 Candidatus Acidiferrum sp.
GGCGAAGGGTGGATTCGCCGCGCATGGGAAAGTCGAGTACAAGCGTGAGGCCGGGCCGCGGAAAAGAGAGCATACCGGCGGCGGGCGCGGAGCCAAAGCGTTTTAGTTCGGCGTTGAAAGCGCCTGGGCGGGATTCGGCGGACAAACGCAAGATCTCTTCGATGGCGGCGCTGTTGTTTTCCGGGACGACGCAGTGGTACTGCAGGAATCCGTTTTTGCCGTAGAGGCGATTCCAACGTGCGAAGGAATCGAGCGAATAAAAAAAAGAATCGTAGGATTGCAGCCAGGCTTTTTTGCCGGAGGATTTGCCACGGAAATAAATTTTGTTGAAGGCCAGGATGCTGTAGCGATTCAGCAGCCACGCGGGTATGACGTCGGCCACAGCGGTTGGCTTGTTGTTGCGCACTTCGAGATTGGGCTTTTTGTCGTGATTGCCGCGGAAGAGGATTCCCGGGGTCCGTGGGCCGTAGAGAGCATCAAGCCAGGCGAAGGTGTATTCGAACTTATCGTCGCTTTCGCTGGAGAGTTTCTGAAACTCCTGGAAAGAATGAAAGGGGATGGTCTCCACGTCGATGCGGGAACTCCAGATACGGCGCAGCTGAATTTCGGCCCAGGCGATGATGCCGGTGAGGCCGAGGCCGCCGATGGTGGCGTGGAAGAGATCGGGATTTTCTTCCGGGCTGCAAGGAAGGAGGCCGTAATCGGAACGGTAGACGGCCATTTTTCTCACGTGATGGCCGAAGGTTCCGGCGCGGTGATGATTTTTTCCATGGACATCATTGGCGATGGCGCCGCCGATAGTGACGAAGCGGGTGCCGGGCGTTACCGGAAGAAACCAGCCTCTGGGAATGGCGACATGCAGGACATCGGCGAGAGTCACGCCGGCTTCGCAACGGAGTACGCCTTGTTCGGTGTCGAAACCCTGGAAGCGATCGAGGCGGGAGCAGTCGACCAGATCGCGACCGTCGTTTAGGCAGGAATCGCCATAGCTGCGGCCGAGTCCGCGGGGAAGCAGCGAGCCGGAGGTTCCAGCCTCAAAGATTTGCGGGAGATCATCGGTCCAAGTGGGTTTGTGAATGGAGCGGTGTTGCGCGTGGGGGTAGCGGCCCCAGGAAAGGTCGGCGGAGTGTTGGCGTGCCGGCGTCGGCGCCTCACTGATTTGTTGAGGAGGAGCCATTTGTTCCGGTTCGGATTTTCTGCTCAAGGCTTCGGGCATGTACTCTCGGTTTACGGTACACTCGCGGCGTAATTCCAGTATAGAGATTTTTCGGCGGGCTGGATCGCGCGAGAATGGCAGTTGGTGGTTTGCATCTTTTTGTGATTCCGGCTCATGAATCGGGAAGACGAGGAAATCGCAACGAGCGCAGTCATTGGGTAAACTGTTCGGCTTGCGGAGGAGGAGGCGATGGGCTCGGATTATTATTTGCTGAAAACGGAACCAACGGGATATTCGTTCGCGAATTTGCAGAAAGATGGCGTGACGGAGTGGGACGGGGTATCGAATCCGGTGGCGCTACGAAATTTGCGAGAGATGAAGCCGGGGACGAAGCTGGTGATTTATGAGACGGGCGAGGTGAAGAGCGCGGTGGGAACGGCCTCGGTGGTGAAGGTGAACGTGGACGATCCGAAGGTGCCGGTGATTACCATCAAGGCGGGGAAAGCACTGGCGCGCGCGGTGACGCTGGCGGAGATGAAAGCGGATTCATTGTTCGGTGATTCGCCGCTGGTGCGGCAGGGACGCTTGTCGGTGGTGCCGCTGACGTCGGCGCAATACAAAATACTCACGAAGTCCTGAAGCTGATTTTTTTCCACTATTGGCGTTGGCGGAGCGATTCTGTCGCGGCGGCCGGTCGTGCGCGAGGAGTGCCCGATGGATGCGAGCTGGGTGCGGGATGTGTGTCTTTCGTTTCCGTCCGTCACGGAACACGTGATCTGGGGGAGCGATCTGACGTTCAAGGTCGGCGGAAAAATGTTTGCGCATACGGTGCTGGAGCCGGCGCGGGTGTGGTTGTCGTTCAAGACAGCGCCAGAAAAGTTTTTTGAGTTGACGGAGCGAGCGGGCATTGTTCCGGCGCCGTACCTGGCGCGGGCAAAGTGGGTGGCGCTGGAAACGCGTGGGGCGCTTGCGGCAGAGGAGTTGGCGGCGCTGCTGCGCGAATCGTATGAGATGGTGGTGGCCAAGCTACCGAAGAAAACCCGCGAGGCCATCGCCAAAGAAAGGCCGCGCGGCGTAAAAAGGCGGGCGCAGTGAAATAAAAATGCGCCCCACGCTTTTCAGCGTGAGGCGCACTCCCGAACAAAACAAAAAACGCAACGGCAGCGCTGGACTACTTCGGCGCGCTAGCTAGTTGTGGGCGCTGGCGGACTTAGCCATATTGTCGCGCCATTCTTTGCCGCGGCGTTCCATTTCGGCGGGGGCCACGTCTTCGACGTGTTGCGCGAGCCCCCAGGAATGGCCGTAGGGATCGGCGAGTTTGCCATAGCGGTCACCCCAGAACTGGTCCTGCAAAGGCATGGTGACCTTGCAGCCGGCGGAGACGGCGGTATTGAAGACCTTGTCGACGTTGTCGGTGTACAGAAAAATGTAGACGGCCGGCACGGACTTGGAATTGGGATCCGGCGCGGAGGCCATGCCGGGGAACTCGTCGCTTATGAAAAGCTTGGAGTCGCCGATTTGCAGTTCGGCGTGGGCGACCATGCCGCCGGGCATTTCCATACGGTTGATTTCTTTGGCGCCAAGGGCTTTTTTGTAGAAGTCGATGGCCTGCGCTGCGTTTTTACAGGTAAGAGCCGGAGTGAGGGTGTGATAGCCCTCGGGAACCGCTTGCACATTTTTGGTCATAAGTCCTCCTTCAGTTCGTATCCAAATGTTCTAGCAAACATCACGCGCCCGGGTCCGGACGAGGCGCTCTAGCCGTGATACCGAACTGTTTTGTCGAAGTCAACCCGATAAAAACTAAGACTCGGAGACAACGGAAGGCGCGAAGGAGCGCGGCGCAAAATATTCACAGAGAAGGGTTACGTAACCCACTGTAAACTCTTGGAGGAAGTCGCCGGGGCGGCGAAGGAGTGATGATGTCTTCCACAAAGAATATTGCGCTGATGAAGCGGTGGTTTGAGGAAGTGTGGAATCACGGGAAGCTGGAAACGGTGAAGGAGTTGCTCGACGAGCATGCCACGGGTTTCGGGCAGGTGGGCAGCGGGACGGGGATTCATGGGCCGGCGGATTTTATTCCGTTTGTGGAGCGGCTGCGGGGAGCGTTTCCGGACATTCAGGTTACGGTCGAAGATGCGTTCGGCGAGGACGACAAAGCGGTGGTACGGTGGTCCGCTAAGATGACGCATACCGGATCGAATCTGGGCATAGCGCCGACCAAACGCAAAGTGCATATCACCGGAATGACCATGACGCAGATCAAGAAAGGGAAGATCGTGGCGGGCTGGGACAACTGGGATCAACTGACCATGTTGAGGCAGTTGGGAGTGGTGCCGGAGGCGGGCGGCGCGCATCCGGAATTTATCGAGCGCAAAGAGCGGCCATAGCCGGATGAGAGATGGCGCGCGAGTTTTTTAAGTTCGTGAGTTTTAGAATGAGATTATCCGGCGGCGCTGGGCAGTAATTCTTGCAGGCGCACGACGAATTCAAATTCCGCGGGATGCATTTTTTCTTTTGCGGCGTCGACGGTAAAAAAGCTGGCGCGATCGATTTCCGGGAATTGTGAGCTTTTGCCGGATTTGGGCGGCCACTCCATCTCGAAGGTGTTGCTCTTGATGGCGGCGGGATCACAGTTACCCGCAAAAGCCCAAGCCACGACGCGCTTGCCACCTTTGTGGCGCACTTCGCCGAGCGATAAATATTCGCCGGCGGGAGCGAATCCCGTTTCTTCTTGAAATTCGCGTTGCGCGGCGGGCAGTTCCTGCTCGCCGGGATTAATTCCGCCTTTTGGTACGAACCAGGCGCCGTCGTCTTTCTTTTTCCAGAAGGGGCCGCCAAGATGCACCAGCAAAACCTCTAGCTCGCCGTTTTTCTCACGATACATCAATAGACCTGCGCTGTTTTTTGGCATGGCGTTTGTTTGCAGTGGCTTTTTACGCGCCGCGTTATACTTTTTTGCTGAATGGTTTGCGGGCGGCCCGGTAGCGTGTTTCCGTTTCTCACAAAATTATGGCTGAAACTCCCATCGTTGTTCGCAATATTTCGGATACGGCGCGGTGGGCGGCGGTTTTTCGCGCGAAGGAGACGGAGCGGGCGGACGCGCTGTTTCGCGATCCCTATGCGGCGCGACTGGCGGGTGCGCTGGGCGTGGAGATTGCCAATACCCTGCCGGAAGGGAACAGTCACGCGTGGGCGTGGGTAGCGCGAACGTTTCTGTTCGACCAGTTCATCGAGCGCGAGATCCTTGCGGGCGTGGATATGGTGCTGAATCTTGCGGCGGGACTGGACGCGCGGCCTTATCGCATGCAGTTGCCGCCGGAACTGCAGTGGGTGGAGATCGACCTGCCGGAAATCCTGGAATACAAAGCGGAGGTTCTGCGGGACGAAAAGCCGGTTTGCCGGCTGGAGCGGATAACGCTGGATCTTGCGGATGTAGCGGCACGACACAGCGTGTTTCAACGACTCGCGGAACGAGGGCGAAAAGTCCTGCTACTTACCGAGGGATTGATCATTTATCTTAAAACCGAGCAAGTGATTTCGTTGGCGCAGGATTTGGCGCAGCATGCGGAATTTCAGCGGTGGATCACCGATATGCACTCGCCGGGATTACTGCGGATGATGCAGCGCACCACGGGAAGACATTTGACCCAAGTGGGAGCGCCGTTTAAATTCGGGCCACCGGAAGGTCCGCCGTTTTTTGAGCCGTATGGCTGGAAGGTTGAGGAAGTGCGTGGACTGCTGAAAACGGCAGGGCGGCACAAGCGGTTGCCGCTTGGATTGAAATTATTTTCATTCCTGCCGGAGAGTAGAGGGGCGCAAGGGTCGCGATCGTGGTCGGGAGTATGTTTGTTCGGGCGAAAGGATTGATTAGGGGCTTCTTATATTCCCCGCACTTCTCTACGTAGTTCCGGGTATAGCCGCTGCAGGCCGCGGGTGGAAGAATGACGAACGTAATGAGCATGAGCGGCCTCGCCCATCCGCTCCTTTAAAATCCAAGGAGAAAAACGATGAAGAGCACATTAGCACTGAGTTTACTTGCGCTATCCGGCCTGGCGATGGTTCCGAGCATGAGCCTGGCGCATCAGGACGACATGGGGGCCAAGAGCGACTCCATGCGCACGTTGACGGGATGTTTGTCGAGCGGCGAAAAGTCCGGTGAGTATGATTTGATGGCGGAAGACGGCAGCACGTGGGAGTTGCATTCGAAGGGCGCCAAATTGTCGGATCACGTGGGACACACCGTTACGGTGACGGGCAAGGTGTGGCACGCCAAGATGCACGGCGCGAAGGAAAAGGCCAAGGACGAGACGACCCCGAGCGCGAACGAGCACGGACATTTGAACGTGACGGACGTGAGCATGGTGAGCGAGCACTGCAAGAAGTAACTGATCCACATTTGATGGTCGAGGAGGGAGAGCGAAATCTGCTCTCCCTTTTTTTATGTCGCCGGGCGATTTTCATTCGTGTTGCAAGGGCAACCGGCTCGCGATAAGAATGGCGTGCGAGGAAAGGGCATGAGATACGAATTTCTGGTAGAGACGTACGAGACGGAGCGGGTGAAGGTAGTTAGCATGTGGAGTGAATTTCGCGATGAGGATTTGCAGAGGCGGCCTCGGGAGGGCGATGGGCGCGGGCGGAGCGTGCTGGAGCAGATGGTGCACCAGTGCGTGAGCGAGGATTTGTGGTTCCGGGGAATGCTGGGGATCGATGTCGGGGCACCGCCGTTGCCGGCGGCGGAGACGCGGATGGAATTTATGAAGCGGTATGCGGAAGACAGCGGAAAGCGGTTGAAAGCGCTGCGCGGGAAAGAGGAGGAGTGGTGGGAAGGAGATACGAATTTTTTTGATGTGCAGCGCTCGCGGGCGTGGGTGATGACACGGAGGATCGCACACACGGCGCATCACCGTGGGCAGCAGATGGCGATGTTGCGGATGCTGGGGCACGACTTGCACAGCAACTACGGGCCGACGGCGGATACGGGCGGGCTGATGCAGAATCATGCGCCTACGATTTATGCGTACGGGAGTTTGGCGGCACTGTTCGAAGGGGAGGCGAGGGGCGGAGCGAAAGTGGGTTTGCCCGGAGGCGCGGGGAAGAGCGTTACCGAAAGGCCGGACCAGAGATAGTTTTGGATTTTCATTTTGTTGACGAGGAGTTAATCGTCGGAGCGGTACAGGGCCGGGAATTGTTTTTGGAGGCGGTCGAGTTTGGGTAGATCGTTGGCAACGATATAGGGGTTGTTGGGATTTTTCTTGAGGTAGTCCTGGTGGTAGCCTTCGGCGGTATAAAACTCGGTGAAGGGCACGACCTGGGTAACGATTTTTCGAGAATAGACGGAGGCGGCGTTCAGTTGCAGGATGTAGGATTCGGCGATGCGCTTCTGTTCGCCGCTGATATAGAAAATTGCGGAGCGGTACTGCGAGCCGGAGTCCGGTCCCTGACGGTTGAGCTGTGTG